>JAFVSV010000042.1 GCA_017503575.1 Alistipes sp.
CCATCAACTTGGGTTACACTCTGCCTTTGAAGGATAAGACCAACGGTTTCATCCAGAGCCTGCGCGTTTACGCCAACATCAACAACGTTTGCACCATCACTGGTTATGACGGTATGGATCCCGAGGTTGACGTAATGGGTGTTGAAGGTGGTATCGAGTGGTGGGATGGTTTCTACCCCCGTACTCGCACCTACACTCTCGGTGTTCAGCTCACTTTCTAATTTAAGAAGAGGTAAAATATAACAGACGAATTAAAAATGAAAAATATAAAGAATTTTTTGAAGGCATCTGTGCTTGCAGCCGTAGCTGTATTGAGCATCGGATGTAACACCGACCCCGAGTACTACTCGACGGTTGCTCCCGAGATCTTCTTTACCTCTCAGGAGACAGTATGGCAGCGCTATATGCGCCCCTTCACCCACTGGAAGTGGCACATTGGTACTGATACCCACCGTAAGGATATCCAGACCATCACTACCGATGAGATCACCATCCCCACCAAGGGTTCGGACTGGTATGATGGCGGTGCTTACCAGAATATGCACCACCACATCTTCCCCGTTACCGAGGGTGTTTACCACACTAACTTCTACGGTGTAGGTATGGGTGTTGCGTTGGCTTACGACGCAATCAACGACCTTGAGCTGTATGTAGATTGGGATAAGGTAGGTATGACCGAGGCTGATAAGGAGTTGATGGTTGCTCAGCTCAACATCGTGATCGCTAACCTTATGAAGGACGGTTTGGATTTCTTCGGCGGTATGCCTCTCTACGAGCGTGGCGATACCGAGATCAAGGCTCGTGCTACCGACGTTGAGACCTTCGAGTGGATCGAGAAGTTGATCCTCGACAACATCAACAAGATTCCCGTAAAGCAGCAGCTCGGCGGCGAGGAGACCACCTACATCTACCGCGCATTTGCAGCAGCTCAGCTTGCACAGCTCTACTTCAACGCAGAGCCTTACACCAGCGGTGCTAAGTCGATGTACGCAGAGTGTGCAAAGATTTGCGAGGATATCATCAATGGCGTTTACGGTCCTTACGCTCTGGGCGAGAACTGGAACGACGTATTTAAGTATGGTAACGAGTACTGCCCCGAGATCATCTACGGTATTCCTTCAGATGCTACTTACTCAGGTGCTAACACCTCTTACTGGCAGCGTTGGTTCCACTACAACACCAAGCAGTACTTCGGTGGTGCTCCCTACGGTGACTGGAACGGTTTCGCTATCCAGCCTTCATACTCCCCTACCGGCGAGTTGTACACCACCAAGCTCGGTCGTCCTATGTCAAAGTTCCACGACACCGACTTGCGTAAGCAGCCCTACAAGTACGAGGGTAATGGTGAGTACACCGGTCTGTTCTTGATGGGCTATCAGGTTAACCCCTCATCACGCAACGATGGTACTTGGGTATCAACCGGTGCTCGTGAGTATCAGGGTCTGGGCCGCGCAACTATCGAGAATGGCGAGATCGTAATCCACGAGGATGAGCCCAAGATTATCTACCTGAACGATGCTGTTGCTCGTTTCGGTCTGGGTAATATGGGTGATAACGATCCTGCACACCAGGCACTTCGCGTATATGACTGGACTGAGGACGGTACTCCTATCGGTCGTAAGAACGTAGGTACGGACGAGAATCCCAAGTACGAGTACTTCGTTATCGACCGCAAGGATCTGGGCCACCTGCGCTCAACCATCGCTGACGGTGAGGAGTCAACCGGTGTTCGTCTTATGAAGCTCAATCCTCCCGTAGATAAGCTCGAGTACGACAACCTGCGTATGCGTTACCCCGCTATGACTCCCGTTGTACGTCTGGCTGAGATCTACTATATGCTGGCTGAGTGTAAGATGCGTATGGGCGACAAGGAGACAGCTGCTGAGCTGATCAACACTGTTCGCGCTCGTAACTTCCCCGGTCGCGTTGACCCCAACCCCGTAACTGCTGCTAACCTCGACAAGTATCGTATGCTTGACGAGTGGTTGGTAGAGTTCCTCGGCGAGGCACGTCGTCGTACCGACCTCATCCGTTGGGATGCTTATGTAACCGAGTCTTGGTGGGATCACGAGCCTTCAAACGATCGTACGAAGCACCGCTTCCCCATCTCTGCTAACAGTATGGCTTCTAACAACCTGCTCGAGCAGAACCCGGGTTACTAATTTCTATAAGGGAGCGAAAAGCATATTGGCTTAGTAGCAAAGTCCGAATCCTCGCGGATTC
>JAFVSV010000043.1 GCA_017503575.1 Alistipes sp.
TCATAGGGTTGTCGACAAACAAACAATCGACAACTAATTATATATATATCAATATATATATGTCTTTTGATATATATTGTTTAAGCGTAGGGCGTTCGTTCGTTCGCTGACATAGGGTTTACGAACGGTGCGAACGGTGCGAACGGTGCGAACAGGGGTGTTCGCAGCGTTCGCTGTTCGTTATGTTCGGGCGGAGCGAAGCTCCTTTATCGGGCGGGCTGTCGCCCTTAATCGGGCGGGAGCAAAGCTCCCTTTATCGGGCGGAGCTAAAGCTCCTTAAATTTTAATCAAGCGAAGCGCCCTCCCAAGCAGGCATCGCCTGCGCCCAACCAAGCAATTCATGCTAATTGAGGAGCAACACCCGCTATAACTTTGCTCTTTTTTTGCTATCTTTGCTGTGTTATTGATATTAAACTGCGATAGTATGAGTTTTTGGAAAATGTTTGGAGCCTCAGTAGCGGCATTCGCATGTGGCATGGTGGTGGTCTTTATCGTGCTTTTTATCATGGGCGCACAGCTCGTATCATCATTTAAGATTGATATGAAGCAGGAGGTGGTAAAGCCCAATACGGTACTATACATCGACCTCGCCGAGGATATAGTTGATGCCCCGAGGGTCTCTACCTTTGGTGTGTTCGTCCCCGAGACGCTCACCTTCGCCCAGCCACTAACGCTACTGCACGCCCTCGCGGCAATAGAGAGCGCTGCGGTAGACAACAATATCAAGGGCTTATGTATCAACATCAACGGCATGGGTAGCGCAAGCGCCGCCAACATCGAGGAGCTACGCGGTGCTATAGAGCGCTTCAAGCTCTCGGGGAAGTTTGTCGTGGCGTATGACGACATCTACACGCAGAGCGACTACTATTTGGCATCTGTTGCCGACCATGTCATACTGCAGCCCGAGGGCTCGTTGGAGTGGCGCGGCGTGGCATTCAACTCGATGTTCGTCAAATCGTTACTCGACAAGATAGATGCCAAGGTCGAGATATTCAGACCTACGGGGTGCAGGTATAAGAGTGCTGTCGAGATCTACTCGCGCACCGATATGTCGGCTGCTGACCGCGAGCAGATGAGTGCTCTTGCCAACACTATGTGGAGTGGCATTGTGGAGGATGTCGCAGCAAGCCGTAATATAGATGCTACGGAGCTTAAGAGGTTGGCATCGTCGCTCGAGATAAACCTCGCCGAGGAGGCACTACGCGCCGGTCTCGTGGATGAGATAGGGTATGAGGACTCGCTCTATGACTACTATGCGGAGCATGGCGTGCTGACAAATGGCCTCGATGGCTACAACCACCTCTCGCTTGGCGAGTACTCGGCAATAATACATGCTAACTGGACACGCATACCCTTCAAGCAGGGCACAGATAAGTATGACACGCCATACAAGCAACCACTGCTGGCGGTGGTATATGCCGATGGTAATATTGTCGATGGCAACATGCTTATAGATGGCTATGTATATGGCTCGATGCTCGCGGCCGAGCTGCGTCAGCTGCGCCTCGATGAGAATACCAAGGCTGTGGTGTTGCGCGTGAACTCGCCAGGTGGCTCGGCGCTCGCCTCGGATGTGGTGTGGCGAGAGATGCAACTGCTGCAACAGGCAAAGCCTGTGGTGGTATCCATGGGTAGCATGGCTGCGAGTGGTGGTTACTACATATCGGTACCTGCCGACTTTATATACGCCGACAAGCTGACGCTAACGGGCTCGATAGGTGTCTTTGGCGTAATGTTCAACTTCTCGGAGACGCTCGAGAAGCACCTCGGCATCACATTTGACGGTGCTGGCACCTCGCGTGAGGCTAATGGCATAAGCCTTGTCGCGGAGCTCACACCACGCCAAAAGGAGGTTATCACCGAGGGTATAGACCGCGTATACAGCACCTTCACGGAGCATGTCGCCGAGGGTCGTAACCTCAGCCTCGAGAGTGTCTTGGCTGTTGCCGAGGGTAGGGTATGGAGTGGTAGAGAGGCATTAGAGTTGGGCTTGGTGGATGGCATAGGAGGCCTTACGGAGTCTATAGCCTTGGCTGCGGAGCTTGCCGACATGGGTGGCAACTACCTTATATATGAGCTCGCGGCACCTCCCACAGCGTTGGAGGAGATGATAGAGTCCATAAGCTCGCTCTTCACCGCATCGGTGGGCGTCTCTACGCCAGCGCTTGAGAGTGGCATTCGCGAGATTGTCGAAGATAACTTACACTTGTTTAACTATGGTGGCATACAGTGCGTTATGCCCAATAAAATTGAATTAAACCTATAATCATGAATGAGCAGATAGAGGCGTTACTGCGCCAGATAATACACCCCGAGAGTGGGCAGGATATCGTAGATAGTGGCTTTGTAGATCGTGCCGACATGGGTGAGGATGGCAACATAGCCATCACGCTACGCTTCCAGAAGGCTCGTGACCCCTTCACGCAGAAGATTAAGCATCAGGTGGAGCAGCTCATGGCGGAGCACTTTCCCCAGAGCAATACGCTTGTTATTGTTCGCGAGGCGGCACCCAAGCCACGCCGTCGTGAGCAGCAGACCACGACGAACGATATTTGTCGCATCATAGCCATTGCTTCGGGCAAGGGTGGTGTAGGCAAGTCTACGGTCACGGCAAACCTTGCTGTGGCGCTACGACAGAGGGGTTATAATGTCGGTATTCTGGATGCCGACATCTATGGCCCATCGCAGACCAAGATGTTTGGTTGTGAGGGTTATGTTCCCGAGGCGGAGGTTGACGAGGCGGGTAATCAGTATATTGTTCCTGCGCAGTCGTTGGGCATCAAGATACAATCTATTGGCTTCTTCATTCGCTCCACGGATGCCCTGATGTGGCGAGGTGGCATGGCTGTGAATGCACTCCACCAGCTTATACATCAGACGAAGTGGGGTAAGTTAGACTATCTGCTTATTGACCTACCTCCAGGCACGGGAGATATACACCTATCTATAATCAACGAGATTAAGATTTCGGGTGCTGTTATTGTCTCAACACCCCAGCAGGTTGCTGTGGCGGATGTCATCCGAGGTGTCGAGATGTTCCGTCACGAGCAGGTTAACATTCCAATCTTGGGCATTGTTGAGAACATGGCGTGGTTTACGCCCGAGGAGCTTCCCAACAACCGTTACTATCTCTTTGGCAGGGGTGGTGCGTCGCGCTATGCTGCGGAGGTGGGTGTTGATGTATTGGGTGAGGTACCCATCATACAATCCATCATGGAGGGTAGTGACGAGGGCCGTCCTGCTGGTGGCTACGATCCGCGTGTCGAGGAGTACTATGCTGCGATTGCCGCCAAGGTTGTTGATAAGTTGCCTACGGAGTGTTAATTTTTCTGTTGGTAATTGTTGGAAGATTTTTGAGAAAATAATTTGCAAAATTGAGGGCAGCTGTTGTATATACGGCTGCCTTTATTACGCAAATTTTTAAGCTATATTTTTACCACTAACTTTTCAACCATCAACCTCCGACTTATCATCAAACAGTGTTAATATTCACAAGATGTTGATATGTTAATAGAGCAATTGTTAATTGTTCATATTTTTTCTATTATTGTGATTATTAATTATTTATAAAGAAAGAAAAGAAAAAATAAGAATAACACAATGTTAATAAAGCAAACGCCCGCGACTTACTAACACAATGAACAGCTATTATTATTTTTATCTTATTATTAATATTTATATAAAGTATAAAAAAATAAAAAATTAATGTTGAAAGGTGGGTGGTGAGGTGCGACGACGAGGGTTTTATTACCCGCTCTACTACCCTTGTTTCACAAGGGTTGCACCCGTTATAAAGAGCCTATCTTTTCACCTCTTGCCCTATATTTGCTGATATAATTAGGTAGTTACAGCTTTTTTTCATATATTTGCATGATTTATACAAATTATTGAGGAGTTATGCAGATAGCTAAAAGTAAGATAGATGAGCTTCGTGCAATGCTCGAAAATCCTCGTCGGGTGGTGATACTATCACACACAAATCCCGATGGCGATGCTATTGGCTCATCGTTGGCTTGGGCCGAGGTGTTGAAGCGTCATGGCCATGAGGTGACATGTATTGTACCTAATAAGTATGCCTACTATCTCGACTTTATGCCTGGCATAGAGAGCATAGTGATACATAAGTGTGATGAGTCGGGCGTGGCTAAAAGAGCTATCAAGGAGGCAGATATCATCTTCTGCTTGGACTTCCACACTATGACACGCCTCGATGGTCTTGGCGATATAATAGATAGCAACCAGCACGCCAAGCGCGTACTTATAGACCACCACCTCGACCCCTCTGAAGATTTCGACCTCATGCTCTCATACCCCAAGGCGTCGAGCACCTGCTACCTCGTGGCGCTCATCGTAGAGAATATGTACGACACGGAGAGCATCTCGGTGAGCATGGCAGAAAACCTCTTCGTGGGAATGATGACCGATACAGGCAACTTCGCCTTCTCGTCGGTTACCCCCGACCTCTTCCGCATTGTGTCGGTATTAGCAGCCACAGGCATAGATATTCCCGCAATACATAACAATGTTTATAACTCCTTCTCGGAGGGCAGAGCCCGTCTGTTCGGTTATGTCATCAACCGCAAGATGCGCATCTTCCACAATGGCACGGTGGCTCACATGTCGCTTACCGAAGATGAGATGCGTCGCTTCTGGTTCCAGCAGGGCGATAGCGAGGGCTTTGTCAACTATCCATTAACAATCAAGAAGATGAAGATGTCGGCAATGTTTACACAGCATACCGACTTCATACGCGTGTCACTGCGTTCGCGCGGAGATATAGATGTCAACATCTTCGCACAGCGCTACTTCAATGGCGGTGGCCATAAGAATGCCGCTGGCGGTAAGTCGTTTATGACAATGGAGGAGACCATAAAACACTACGAGAAGTGCGTCAAGGAGTTCGCTGGCGAGGGGATGCTTTAGTGAGATAAAGAGATGTAACAATAGAGAGAAAAGCTGTAAAAAATAGATAGAACCTATGTTTAAGACCTATTTAAGGCTACTTGGATTTGCAAAACCACTTAGCAAATATACCATTCCTTACTTTATCTTTGCACTGTTGCATGCGGTGTTCAACACCTTCAACTATGCAATGATTATCCCTATCTTGGATGCTATGTTTGCAAGCGAGGGAGGCTTCGTATTCGAGCCAACATACGTCTTTCCTCCTATAGCCTTCGATAACTCCTTCTTCTACGGAGCGCTTAGCTACTTCTATACGCTCTTCTTCGGAGCATCGTTCGACCAGATAAGCTTCCTCGCGTTGCTTGGCGTGGTTACGGTATGTATGAACCTGCTAAGTAACCTCTTCAGGTATGCCGCAGCAATGACCGTGGAGACCATGCGTATCAATACGCTACGCCGCATGCGCGACGAGATGTTCTCGAAGGTGATAAGGATGAATGTAGGCTACTTCAGCGACCAGCGTAAGGGTGATATAATGTCGAAGATTACGGGCGATGTTATGGCCGTGCAGTACTGTATCACAAATACCCTTCAGGTGGCATTCCGCGACCCTCTGCTCATAGCAGGCTTCATAACACTGATGATTGGTATCTCATGGCAGCTATCTATCTTCGCCATCGTCTTCCTCCCCGTCGTAGGTATCATCGTGGGCTCTATCGTAAAGCGTCTGCGTCGCCCAGCACGCCATAGTCAGGAGCGTTTAGGTGAGATGGTATCGGTACTCGACGAGTCGTTGTCGGGCATGAAGACCATCAAGGGTTACAACGCAACAACAATGGTACTCAATAAGTTTATGTATATAAACGAGCAGTTCTCGAAGCTCCTATACTCCATGGCACGCCGCCAGTTGTTGGCATCGCCAATGAGTGAGTTCTTGGGTATCACAGCCGTAGCCATCATCCTTGTCTTTGGTGGTACGCTCGTCAACGAGGGACTTATTACGGGTGCAGGATTTATCGCCTTCATCGCCGCCTTCTCGCAGATTACACGCCCTTTGCGTTCGTTTATAGACCAGTTCTCGAGCATCAACCAGGGTATTGCCGCTGGTGAGCGTATCTTCTCAATTATTGATGCCGAGAGCGAGGTTGACGACGAGCCCGATGCCAAGGAGTTTGAGGGTCTCAAGGAGTCTATCGAGATAAAGAACATACACTTCTCGTATGACGGCTCACGCGAGGTTATCAACGATATATCGTTGAAGGTACGCAAGGGTGAGACCATAGCCCTTGTAGGACCATCGGGAGGCGGTAAGTCGACACTCAGCGAGCTTATACCTCGTTTCTACGATATATCGAGTGGCGAGATATTGTTCGATGGCGAGAGTATCAAGCACTTCAAGCAAGAGTCACTGCGTGCGCGAATGAGTATAGTGTCGCAGGATACGGTGCTCTTCAACGATACCATCGAGGGTAACATCATCATGGGCAAGCCCGATGCTACGCGCGAAGAGGTTATCGAGGCGGCAAAGATTGCCAATGCGCATAACTTCATCATGGAGGCTCCCGAGGGCTACGACACCAATATTGGAGATAGAGGTAATAAGCTGTCAGGCGGTCAGCGCCAGCGATTGAGCATTGCGCGTGCTGTGCTTAAGAATCCCGAGATTCTCATCCTCGACGAGGCTACATCGGCACTCGACACCGAGAGCGAGAAGCTCGTGCAGGAGTCGCTCAATAAGCTCCTCGAGGGTCGTACCTCGATTGTCATCGCTCACCGCTTGAGTACCATCTACAATGCCGACCGTATATATGTTATAGACCAAGGTCGCGTTGCCGAGGAGGGTACACACAAGGAGCTAATAGAGAAGGGTGGTATCTATGCACACCTTATCGAGATGCAGAGTTTCACATAGCGGTGATAAGAGGGTATAATGAGTGAAGACATGCCTATTTTGGGCATGTCTTCTTTTATGTAGGATGTGAGAAAAATAGTCCAATTTGTTGGTTAAACATTTTTTTTGTATCTTTGGGCACACAAACACAAACAATTAAATGATGAAGAGAGCAAAACCCCGCGACCATTCCCTATTTCTGAAGGTTTTTCGCTCATATTTGAGACTTGTTAGCTCAAAGCTATATTTCCGAAAAGAGCATGTCGTAAACAGAGAGAATGTACCCGCCAACGGAACACCCATAGTGATGGTGTCAAACCACCAAAACTGCCTTAACGACCCTCTGTGCGTATGTCTAAATCTTACGGATAGACGCATGAACTTCTTGGCGCGTGCCAATGTCTTCCAGCGACCACTCTTCAACAAGGCGCTCCGTGCCATGGGTCTTCTACCCGCATATCGTCTCGAGTACGATGGCTATGCCGCCGTAGCGCATAATAATAAGACCATGGATGCGGCGAGCGAGGCACTCATCGGCGGCGAGACCGTCATGCTCTTCCCCGAGGGTGGTCACCAGGATAAGCGCTGGTTGGGTAAGTTTAAGATGGGATACCTGCGCATAGCCTTTGAGGCTGCCGAGCGCATGAACTTCGAGAGGGATGTCATCATCATGCCCTCGTGTAACCACTACTCTAACTACTTCCATGCGCGTGCCGACATGCTCATGAAGTTTGGCGAGCCCATATCGCTTAAGCCATACTACGACAACTATTGCCTTGCGCCACGCGAGACGATGATGCTCATCAACGATAAGGTGCACGAGCAGATAAAGAGCCTTATGCTACATGTCGATGACCTTGAGCACTACGACGAGATAGACTTCATCCGCGAGAGTGGCTACGGCGACGACTATGCCCGCCGTCAGGGTGTGCAACCACGCCACCTGCCCTCGCGTCTCGTTAGCGACCAGAGGCTTGTGGCAGAGCTACAACAGGCTTACGCGAGTGATAAGAGTGGGATGGAGGCGATATATGCCGATACGCGCGAGTATAGCGCCGAGCTAAAGAGGTTGAAGATTAGAGATTGGCTCTTTGCCAAGCGCAGTGGGGTAGGCTCCATGCTGTTTAGGGCACTCATGCTCATAGTGCTACTGCCGCTATTCGTAGCCTCGATAGTACCTACGGCACTGCTCTTCATCGTGCCCAAGATATTCCTTAAGAAGCTCATCAAGGACCAGATGTTCGTCAGCTCGTTCAATGTTGCTGTCAGTGCACTTATAACCTTCCCCGTGTGCCTCATCGTGCCCTTTATCCTAATATGGATATTTGCAAATGTATGGTGGGCATTAGGCTATGTTGTTGCCTACCCGCTGATGTTCATCTTCGCCTGGAACTACATACGCTTGTTCCATAAGTTTATGGGCTCATGGCGCTTTGTAGCCCCCAAGAACCGCACGACGGTAGAGCGGCTCAAGGCTCTGCGTAAGTCGATACACGAGCGCCTAAATGCGAAGCTCAGATAACAAATGGGGATGACTAAAAAGTATTTTAGCATCCCCAATTTTTAGTAGGTTGAATAAAAAGATGTAGTTTTAGGCATGCGAAGCCCGAAAAAGCGGAGTTTACTCGGCGTAAATGAGCATTTTGAGGGCGAGCATAACGACAAAATAGACTTTTTATTCAGCCTCATTTATCCACTTCTAACTGCTTATTACTTAAAACCTGAAGCCTACGGTAAGCACTGCTATATGACGCTTCATTGAACTTGTCACGGGCACACTCTCGGCATTCTCCCACTCCTTGAGCGACCCTGTGCCATAGAACGACTGGAAGCAGCTATACTTATTATTATTATACTGGTACGCCAAGTCGAGGTTTACACCCTGGCCGAGGCGAAAGCCTATACCTGCGGTGATGTAACTCTGTGACTTGATTAGTGGTCGAGAGTATATCTCATTAGGCGAGCGTAGCGCCGCGCCACTCCAGATATATCCTGCGCGGATATCCATGGCTGGCAGTAGGCGGAACTCGGCACCAAGACGCACGGTATTCGAATTTTTGAAGTATGCGTTCATCGTTGCCGTATAGTCGAGGTTGACGATAGGCGCACCGCGTAGCTTTGTCTTGTTGTAGAAGCTCGCCTCGTAGTCTGCCGAGATTATGAGGCGCTGTGCTACGGTCACCGCCGCACCCACCATTACGCGTGATGGTGAGCTTATGCGCCACGCATTCTCACCCTCGTCCTCCCATGCTGGCGACTCTACATAGTCGCTCATATAGCCATCGTAGCTGATGTCGTAGCCGTCGGGGTTCGTGCCTGCGCTGAAGGTCCTCGACCACATGTCGGCGTAGTATTGCAACGACAGGTTGTATGCCGTAGGTGTGTGGTATGCAGCACCCACCCTCAACCACGATACGGGACGCCATACGAAGCCGAGCTTGAAGTTAACGCCTGCACCCGAGATGCGTGTCGACTGCTGGTAGTTCATATATTCGAGCTGATAGGGCATATAATCGCCACTCGGGTAGTTGTCGTTAGGATATATGTAGTTCTCGCCATAGTATAGCGTACGGCGGTAGTTGACATCCTGAACGCCGAGCGTGAAGCCGAAGTAGAACTTGTCGATGAAGTTGAAGCCGAATGTAAAGTCGTACTCGCCAATGGAGCCGCGTGTCTCGAGGGCTGTATACTGGTCAATCTCGGCATTCTCGCCTATACGGTCGATATACCAGCCCATGTCATCCTTGTTCGTAAGGCCATTCTTGTAGGCGAGCACAGGTCCCCAGTAGTAAGGGTCGTTGCCCCACGACATTCTGCCGTCGGCATCGGTAATAAGGCCATCGGCATTAGACAGCGAGCAGAAGAGGTTTGCCATAGAGTTCTGGTTAGAGTTGCCCCACGATGCGAACTTCATATTTTGGTTGAAGTCGGCGATGCGGTTATATACGAAGCCGATGTTCATGTTCGTGAGCGCTCCTGTGCCACGATACGCGGTGAAGACGCCACCGGCGCTCGCAAGGCCAAAGCGGTCGGACTTATCCGAGAAGTCGTTAGTGTTGAATGGGTCAGTGCCAGGCACGCTACTCTTGGCAAACTGCATCATAGGCGTGAAACTGACATCGCTATTTATATACATGCCTATACCTGCGGGGTTGAGCGATGCAGATATCATGTCGGCACCCAAGGCGGTAAAGGCGTTACCCATGGCCATCGAGCGTGCTGTGCCGTAGTTGTGTGTGGTGAACGATAGGTTGTACATGTCGCCCCATGTTACGATGTCGTTATTTAGTGCAGCGCCACCCACGTTGTACTGCTGCGCCCAGCTACTATTGACGAGTAGAAGGCTGCATGCTGCCGTTGCGAGTATTCGGTATAGCTTTCTCATAATGCTAACTATTTGTCGTTATCGTGAAGTGTCATAAATCAAGGAGTATGCCACCTCGGGCATACCCCTTGTATGCGTTTGAGCGTTATCGGCGTGACGAGGTGCTACCACCGCGTGATGAGCCACCGCTGCTATATGAGCCCGACGAGCGGCTTGTGCTGCTGTGTGAGCCCGAAATCGTTGTGTTACGGCTTGCCGACGAGGCGGTGCCATACGAGCTCGATGAGCTTGACGAGCTACTGCGGTACGAGCTCGATGAGTTACGCGATGACGACGAGCTACCACTGCGGTATGAGCTATTCGTGTTGCGTGACGACGACGAGCTTACCGTGCCACTCGAATTTCTGCTATTGCCCCTCGACGTGTTTGTCGTTGTCGTTCCCGACGAGCGCTGTGTCGATGTGGTGCCTCCCGATACGCGTACTGTGCCCCTGTTGTTCGAGGTGCCCACAGAGCTGTTGCCTCCCGTAGCGCGACTCGAGGTACCACCCTGGCGGAAGTTGCTACCTGTCGATGTTGTGCTGTTGTTGCGAGTGCCGCTATCGCGGTTGCCACCTACGGTAGATGTACCTACTGCAGTCGAAACGCCAGTGCTTATCTTCGTATCGCTCACACGGTATGAGCTATTGGTGTTCACGCCTGTCGACACGCTACCACCACGATTTGGGCGGTTTGTTGTGCCCTCCACCTTGCCGTAGTTACGGTTTGAGGTGGGCGAGGTGTAGCGCGAGCCAGCATTGTCGCGTGAGCCGTTGAGGTTGCTTATAGGGCGACCTGCGCCAGCGCCAGTGCCTGTTGCCAAGTTGTGGTTAGGGCGGTTGTCGGGTCTATGTCCTGGACGGTCATAGTTGGGACGGTGCTGCGGTGGGCGTGGCGGATTGTTGTGGTAACCAGGGTAGTATCCATGGTGGTGGTGATGATGACCGTAGTATGGGTAGTTCCACCACCAGTCGTAGTAGTGGTTGTGGTAGCACACGTTCCAGTTCCAGTCGTACCACGAGTATCGTGGATATCCCCACCATGAGTAGTAGAATGGGTCAACGTTGTATCTCCAGCCGTACATCCATGGTGACGAGTAGAGACCAAAGGTGACATTCGTAGCACCCCACGAGCCAAACATCGAGGTGACATAGCGTGGCTCAACCCACACCTGGTCGCCAGATATCATGATGTTGTAGTATGCGGGGTCGTATGCCGATGCGTACCTCATGGCGTTGGTTGCCTGCAAGCTGAAGTAGCTCGATGGGAGGTTGTATGTTGGCGAGTTGAAGCCGTAGAGACGACGCGCATAGGCACTCTCGTAGTCGTCAGCCACGATGTTAACATAGGATGGGTTCTCGCTTATCGACGCGTAGTACTCCGCCTCTGCCTGCTTTGCGTATGCCTCGGCAGTGCGTGCCTCCCACTGTGCCTGGCGTGCTGCCGCCTCGGCAGCCTCAGCCTCTGCCTCAGCCTTAAGTCTGTTGGCCACCTGCACACGATTATCTGTGTTGTAGAGGTCGCTCGACCCTAATGACGATGCCGTGAACATCGCCGTACAGCTGCTCATGAACATTGCCACAAGTGCCGTTGCTGTAATCCATAATGACCGTCTCATAACTCCTGATGTTTTATATTGTTAATGCCTTTCACACACCTTGCGGCGTGCGATACGCCCTTTATCCTAACCTGCTGGGTCGCGGTATAGTGCCAATTGTCTATACCTCGCCTAATGCAAAGATAGTCAAAAATTATTCAAAACTACCCAAGTGCGGGTGAAATGTCTGAAAAATAGGGGTGAACCGCCTAATTTGCGGGGTGAACCGCAGGGGTCAAGTGGCTACCTATAACCCCAATTACTCTTCAGCGTAGAGGCGACATCCCTCAACGGGAGGCACTATGCTTACCGCTGCGTTAAGCTCCTCGATGCCTGTGGCACGCGTTGGCGTAGCTATGCTCCTACCCGTCACCGACGCCAAGGCTGCCGCAAGACCTATGTCGTAGTCTCGGTCGCCCCAGTCGGCACGAGGCAATGGGTAGTTCTTGTCGCACACACCAAGCTCGTTACCCTCAACCGTTAGGTCTATATCTGGGGTGATGCCCTCGCCCCAGTCGCCCACGCCCTTGGCATTGAAGCACATAAAGGTGATGGGGGCATACTCGAGGTAGAGATCTTTAATCGTACGGCGCGTAACATCCATACCACAGTTCTTACCCTCGGTAGTCGAGCCTATAAGCGTTACGGGGAAGTCCAAGCCTCGCAAGCCCATAACAACAAGCTCCGATGCCGAGGCGCTATATCCCGAGCAGATTACCGTGATGCGAGTGAGGCTTTGGAGGTGCTCCGTCGTATTCTCGAGCTTAAATTCTTGCGTTGTCTCGCTCTTTGTGTTCTTGGGGTTGCGTACGATGTTACATAGCACACCCTCCTCGTATGCCGAGGGTACAAGTGCCGAACATAGCTTTACGGCCGATGCCAACGAGCCGCCACCGTTGCATCGCAGGTCGAGGATAACCTCGCCCACGCCCTCCGTGGCAAACTTGTCAAGCACCGCCAAAAGCTCCTCGTCGTACTCCGACTCGAAGCCCGTGTATACGAGGTAGCCTATCTTCTTGTCGTAGCCCTCGATTTCGATGATGTCGTTATATATAACAGGTGTCTCGGCGTATGTGCTCTTCTCGAGCGTAGCATCATAAACCTCCTTGTCGCCCGTCTGTCGTCGTAGTGTCAGCTTGAGCGATGTGGCACTATTGCCCTGAATGGAGGTGAAGCGCGTGGCGTAGTTGTCGGGTGTTATGTACGAGCCGCCTATCATCGTGATGACATCGCCACGCCTTATGCCCGCCACGGCAGCTGGCGAGTTGGGGTAGACACTCTCGACCAAGAAGCCATAGTGCTGCTGCTCGTTGTCGATGACGACTATGGTGTAGTGTAGCCCTATTCCGAAGCCCGACACCTCACTGCGTGTAGATTGTGGTATCTCGCGGATATAGGAGTAGAACATGCGTTGTCCCTTGCTGTTTATATACCCATCGTCGGCGTTACTCTTAAGGCTGCTGAGCGTTGCCGAGAGGTAGCTCTCCCATGCCACCCTGCGGTTGAAGGTGTTTACCTTTGTCTCCACCTCGTCGAGCCAGTAGTATTCGGCCTCAAGGCGCTGGTCGATGTAGTCGATTATACTCTGGTCGGTAGCCGTATTTCCTCCACCCGAGGGGTGGTCGATACCTGGGTAGTGTGGCTGTGTACATGCCGCAACGAGTAGGGCAAGGAGTATGCTGATGCGCTTCATATATAGTCTATTTGTTGTTCATGTTGTAGTGTTTGCACACCGCCGTGATGCCGCACTTCTCACACTTCGGTTTGCGTGCTATGCAGGTGTATCGGCCATGCAGTATAAGCCAGTGGTGGGCAATGGGTAGTAGCTCCTTGGGAAACCCCTTCTCAAGCTGTCGCTCGGTAGCAAGAGGGGTACGGGCATTGCGCGAGAGGCCTATGCGTGCTGCCACACGGAAGACATGCGTATCTACGGGCATCACCTCACGCCCCCATAGCACGGCGCCCACAACATTTGCCGTCTTGCGCCCTACGCCTTGTAACGATTGTAGGTCATCGGGGTCGTATGGCACCTTGCCACCAAATCGCTCGACAATCTGGCGCGAGAGTGTTGCCAAGTGCTTCGCCTTGTTGTTGGGGTATGATATACTCTTTATATACTCATATATCTCTGCCTCCGAGGCCATGGCCATAGTCGTAGCATCGGGGTAGCGCTCGAAGAGTGCGGGTGTGGTGAGGTTAACACGCTTGTCGGTACACTGCGCCGAGAGGACAACAGCCACCAACAGCTCAAAGGGGTTACGGAAGTTGAGCTCGCTCTCTGCCGTGGGCATCGTACGCGAGAAGTACTCTATAACGTAGTTGTATCGCTCCTTTGTTGTCATTGCTTTGGTGTTTTGTGCCACATACGCCAAATTATCTTCTTGGCGAAGAGTCCGTATGAGGCGGCATTCTTGATAAGTGGTCTATACGCCTTGACGTCGCGTCGCCAGCGAGCTATGTATTCGCCCACGGAGCCGTTGTATGATAGCACCCATAGAGCAGTGTTGTGCTTCGTGTGGCGTAGCTCGTCGCTGAGCTTCGAGTTGTTATAACGCTCATCGTACCAGAGACTTATATCTGTTAGCGAGTCGACAAAAGCAATCCTACGACGATAGTCCTCGTCGTGGCTTACGCTATGCTTCAGCACGCGGTGTACGGCCGTGGGGCAGTCTATGGCCATATACCTGCTATTTGCGGCAAACCATAGCCACATGGGCAGGTCGTCGGTAAGCCACTCGGGGTGCTCGTCGGGGCGCACCTCGGCGTAGTACTGTTCAACAAGCTCACGGCGTGCCACTACGGTGCAGTTCTCGGCGGGGTTGCGCCTCAGCATCGCCTCAAAGGTTGTGGGACACTCCTCACTCTCGGGGTATAGCGTCATGCCCCCCTCCTCATCGCGGCGCTCGGAGCGTGTGTAGCACATGCCCACATCGGGGTTTTCGTCGAGTAGCTCCACCTGCATCTGGAGCTTCTTGCGGTGTATGAAGTAGTCGTCGCCATCGAGCAGTGCGATATACTTACCCCTTGCTGCGGCAATTGTGCGGCGGTAGTTTTTGCGCCAACCCACATTCTCTTCGGAGGTGATGATGCGTATGCAATCGGGGTAGATGCGCTCGTAGTCACGCACGATGGCCATCGTGCGGTCGGTGCTGCAATCCTCACCAACGACAATCTCGACACCAAACGAGGTCTGCTGGCGTAGCACACTCTCGATAGCCTCGGCGATATATCGCTCGTGGTTGTATGTTGTCATGATGACCGATAGAACTACCTCGCGCATATCTATAACTTTGTTAGCTTTGCAAACTTGGCAAGTAGCGTCTTCGAGCCATACTCGTCGAACTGAATAACCAACTTATGGTCTGTTGCGAGGGGCTCGATGCGCTCCACCGTGCCGTTACCAAACTTGGGGTGTCGCACTCTGTTGCCGATGGCAAATGCACAGTCACCAAGAGGTGCGCCACCGCCACTCATCATCACATTGTCGCCACCCTGACGTGTGCCTACCGAGCGCATTCCGGCGCGGCGTGGGTCTATGGGTGTTGGCGTGGCTATAATCTCGGGGCGTGGACGCTGTGGTCTATTGCTACCCGTATTGCCCCTATTGAAACCTCGCATGGGCACCTCGCCACGTCGTGTGTCGTAGCGCTGCTGTGGGCGGCTGCTGCGCGAGAAGAACTCCTCCTCGGCGTCGGCTGCGGCACGTTCCCAGCGGTTGCGGCCACTGAGCTCGTCGATGTTGAAGTTGGCATCCATGTACTCCTTGTCTATATCCTTCAGGAAGCGACTGGGCATGGTATTCTCGGTCTTGCCCCACACACGGCGCATCTCGGCAAACGATAGCATGGCAGCCCTCTTGGCGCGTGTGATGGCTACATATAGTAGGCGTCGCTCCTCCTCAAGGTCGGCTAACGACTCCGAGGCGCGTGACGAGGGGAATAGCCCCTCCTCCATGCCGACGATATATACATAGTCGAACTCGAGACCCTTGGCAGAGTGTACGGTCATCAGCGTCACACGGTTGCCGTCGTCCTCTTGGTCTTGGTCGGTCTGCAACATGATGTTCTGCATCCACTCATCTATCGAGGGCTCAAAGTCGCTATCGCGCAATCCCTCCTCCATATCCTTGGCGCACTCCTCCTCGTAGGAGCTCATCATCGAGAGTAGCTGGTCGAGGTAATCTTTCGATGTCTCGTTCTCGGGCTTCTTGTCTATCTCCAACATGTGGAGTATTCCCGAGCGTGCCATGACCTCCTTGCCGAAGTCGGTGACGCTCATGGTGTGACGCATGGCCGAGAGCTCGCGTATCATCTTCACAAAGTCGCCCACCTTGCGCACCACGACACGCTCCACGTTGTCGAGCGCAGCGCTCTGCGTAAGCTCATCTACGGCGTGCCACATCGACATATTCTTGGCACGCGCTATCTCCTCGATGCGCGCCACGGTGGTGTCGCCAATGCCGCGAGCGGGGTAGTTGACAACACTCTTGAATGCTTCGTTGTCGTTGGGGTTTATGATGATGGCTATGTAGGCGAGTATCTTGCGTACATCCTTATGCTCCAAGAGTGACATACCCTTGTATACGCGGTAGGGTATGGCGCGGCGTGTCAGCGCCTCCTCGAAGAGACCATGCTGCTTGTTGGTGCGATAGAGGATGGCAAAGTCGCGCCACTCGGCACCCTCGCGTGCCCTATCCTTGATATCCATTGCCACCTCAACAGCCTCGTAGCTATCCTCCAATACGCGCACAAGGCGTATCTTCTCGCCCTTGGCAGCTGCCGAGAAGCATCTCTTCTCAAGACGACGCGAGTTGTGGGCTATGAGCGAGTTTGCGGCGTCGACGATGGTCTGCGTCGAGCGGTAGTTCTGCTCCAGTTTGTATACCTTCGTTGTGGGGTAGTCGCGCTGGAACGATAGGATGTTCTCAATCTTGGCGCCGCGGAAGGCGTAGATGCTCTGCGCATCGTCACCCACGACACATACATTCGAGTGCTTGAGGGCGAGGCGTCGCACGATGATATACTGCGCCATGTTGGTATCCTGATACTCGTCAACAAGCACATACTTGAACTGCTCCTGATACCTCTCCAATACATCGGGGGCATCTCTGAGTAGGATGTTTGTCTGCAACAGGAGGTCGTCGAAGTCCATCGCGCCATTCTGCTTGCAACGCTTGCAGTACTCGTTGTATATCTCGGCAATCTCGGGCATCTTCATCTCGCGGTCCTCGGCGGCGAGCGTGGCGTTGGCGATGTATGCGCCAGGCGTTATAAGAGAGTTCTTCGCCATCGATATACGCGCGGCTACGGCCTGTGGCTTGTACCTCTCGTCGGAGAGCTGCATATCCTTGATTATGCTCTTTAGGAGGTTCTTGACGTCGTTGGGCTCATATATGGTGTAGCTGTCGGGGAAGCCTATGCGTGCGGCGTTCTCGCGTAGTATGCGTGAGAATACCGAGTGGAAGGTGCCCATGCGTATGAAGCGTGCTTGGCTACCCACCATCGCCTCAATACGCTCGCGCATCTCGCGTGCTGCCTTATTCGTAAATGTTAGGGCGAGTATCGAGCTTGGTGATACGCCGTTGGCAAGCATGTAGGCAATGCGTGTTGTCAGCACACGCGTCTTGCCCGAGCCGGCACCAGCAATGATTAGCGATGGTCCCTCGTAGTTTGTAACAGCCTCACGCTGTGCTGGGTTAAGTCCTGCAATTATATCTTCGTGCATCGTCGTCTCTCTTTATTGGGCAAAGATACTCTTTTTGTCGAAAAAAGCTATCTATGATGGTGACATTTTGCTTATAATTTACTATCTTTGTGATGATGGTGGTACGTTGAGGTACTGAGCCATTATCTGTCAACAAATGTTAATTTTAATATTGAGTTATGAAACGATTTCTGTTCGCTATGTTAGCATTGGTGTTGGCCGTGGGATGCGGTGGCGCCGATAAGAAGAATAAGGAGGCTGAGAGACCAGACGATGGGTTGGGTGTTGATGGCATCTATGAGGTTGGCGACTATTATAACCGCGATGGAAAGGAGGGCGTTGTCTTCGAGGTAAAGAGTGGTGGTAAGCATGGTAAGATTATCTCTCTTGATGAGGCAGATAAGGCGTGGTGCACTGTCGAGCAGTTTGATAAGGGAATCCTTGCGGGTAGTGACGACCCATACGATGGCATGGTAGGTACTCAGGCTATCCTTGAGCGCGAGGATTGTGAGGAGTATCCCGCAGTTATGTGGTGTGCCGAGAAGGGTGATGGCTGGTATCTGCCGTCAAAATTTGAGCTTGAGAGGATATTCAGTAATTATGAAAAGATAAACGAGACGCTACGTAGACACGATGCTCCAGAACTTGAAAAAGAGTATTGGTCATCAACGTGTAGGGGTGAAGAGGCATTTATCCTTGTTGTGTTGATTGAAGAGATTACACACCTACCCAAGAACTACACTATGTGTGTACGCGCCGTGGCAAGGTTTTAGTTAGCCCTGTTGGTTGCTACAAACGTTTTATCCTCTCTCCTCGCTTCGGCGGGGAGAGACTTTTTATTCAGCCTCATTTCGTACACTATATCCATAACTTCGTACATTATCGCCACGAATGTTTGGTTTGTAGAGCGATATTTCATACCTTTGTACTACAAACAACTTCTAATTGAGCTATGGAGCTTAAGAGAGATAGGCTACTTCAAGGTGGCAGATATCGTATTATTGAGTCTATCGGCCGTGGAGGCTTCGGCATCACATATCTTGCCGAGCAGGTTATGGCAAAGCGCAAGGTATGCATCAAGGAGTTCTTCCCCAAGGACTACTATAAGCGCGATGGCGACACTGGCGCTCTAACCCTGTCGTCGGATGGCTTTGCCGAGTCGATGAATAAGTTTAAGGCGAAGTTTATTAAGGAGGCACAGACTATTGCCACGCTCAACCACGCAAATATTATCCCCATCCACGATGTCTTCGAGGAGAACGGCACGGCCTACTATGTGATGGACTACATCGAGGGTGAGTCACTTAGCGATATAGTCAAGCGCGGTGGCGCTATGAGCGAGCGCGATGCGGTGGCATATATTAAGCAAGTTGCCTCGGCATTAGAGCATATCCACGAGCAGCAGATTATGCACCTTGACGTTAAGCCTGGCAATATTATGGTGCGCTCGAAGGATAATCGCGCCATATTGATTGACTTTGGTCTCTCGAAGCACTACGATGCCACAAGTGGTGAGGCTACCTCTACGACACCTGTCGGCGTGAGCCACGGCTTTGCCCCTATGGAGCAGTACCAGGATGGTGGCGTTAGCACCTTCTCACCCGAAACAGATATCTATTCATTAGGTGCTACGCTCTACTACCTTGTTACTGGCAACGTGCCA
>JAFVSV010000044.1 GCA_017503575.1 Alistipes sp.
GCAGAGCGTACCCCTCTACTCGATTGAGGGCACAGCAGGTATAGTACCCATCTTCCAGAACGAGAACGCAGTGAAGCCCGTCAGCCACATCCATATTCCCAACCTCCCGAAGTGCGATGGCGCGATATATGTGGTAGGCGACTCGATGTACCCCTTGCTGAAGAGTGGAGACATCATCCTCTACAAGCAGCTCAACGACGTGCGCGACGTCTTTTGGGGCGACATGTACCTACTCTCGATAGATATAGATGGTGAGGAGTACATCACCGTCAAGTATGTACAGAAATCGGAGCACGAGGGATACGTTAAGCTCGTGAGCCAGAACCAGCACCACGCCGACAAGGAGGTGGCCATAGAGCGTATACGCGCCATAGCACTTATCAAGGCGTCGGTGAGAATGCACACCATAGGTTAGCGGTAGACAATAATATATATAGTATAAAAATATGACAACGCCTAAAGATAGACTCTGGACACGCGACTACATATTCGTATGTCTCGCGGCATTCCTTATGTCATTCTCGTTCTTCATCCTCGTACCCACACTACCCTTCTATCTCGCCAAGACCTTCCACATAGGGCAGTCGATGGTGGGTGTTGTCCTCTCGTGCTATGTCATAGCGGTGCTCAGTGTGCGTCCCATGGCAGGCTTCGTGGCAGATGCCTTGCCGCGCAAGAGGGTATATATCATCTCCTACGCACTCTTCGTAGCCACATTCCTCGGCTACTTTGCCATCACAGCATCGTTAGCGATGTTCATCCTGCTACGCATAGTCCACGGTTTCAGCTTCGGTATGCTCACCACGGCGGGCAACACGCTTGTCATAGACGTGATGCCCTCGTCGCGCCGTGGCGAGGGTCTCGGCTACTATGGCGTAACAAACAACCTCGCAATGGCCTTTAGTCCTATGGCAGGACTCTTCATCGTCGGCACGGGTGACTACATGCTACTCTTTGCCACCTCGCTCGTCACAGGCAGCATCGGTCTCATCCTCGGTAGCATGGTGCGCGTGCCTCGCCGCGAGCTTCAACCATTAGGCGAGTTCAAGCTTTCGGCAGACCGCTTCTTCCTCAAGGAGGGCATACGCGCATGTATCGCCTTCTTCCTATTGGCCATACCCTATGGCATGACCTCAAGCTATATGGCGCAATATGCCCTCGAGTCGGGCATCACACATAGCGCTGGCCTCTTTTTCACAGTCATGGCGGCGGGACTTATCACATCGCGCCTGCACTCTGGCAAGCGTGTCGACCGAGGCTACATCACCGAAACGATACGCACAGGTATATGTATAGCCTTCTTCGGAGCATTAGGCGAGGCACTGCTACACACGGCCTCCGGCATAGATATCACCGCAGGATATATCCTCTACTTCGCCACAGCCTTCCTCTTCGGCTACGGCTACGGCACGATGTTCCCCGCCTACAACACCCTCTTTATCAATCTCGCGCCCAACTCTCGGCGCGCCACAGCAAATGCTACATACCTAACGGGATGGGACGTAGGTATCGGCTGCGGCATGCTCTTTGGCGGCTATCTCGCAGAGTGGGGCTATGAGTATTGCTACGGTTTAGGGGCAGCACTTGTGCTTATCGCACTGTTGTTCTTCATTAAGGTCGTAACACCCCACTTCCACGCGCACAAAGTAAGATAGCACGATGAAGATTGAAAGATAAGCAGGCGTCGCCCGCACCCAAAAGGCGGAGCGCCCGCATCGTCAATCAGTTTCACCTATATCGAGATAAAAATTTCCGATTTGCAGTATCACATATTTGCCCTATATTTGCAGACGATAAAGTTAAATAATAGAGCAATAAAAATATGGATACCAACATCAGATTAAGAAGCGTAAGTGAGATTGTAAACGAGAACTTCGCAACAGCCAAGATATTCAAAGCGCACCACATAGACTTTTGCTGTGGGGGCCATGCACAGCTACATGAGGCGTGCCGCATAGCGGATGCCGACGTCGAGGAGGTGATTGCCGAGATTGAGCGCACCAAGGAGCGCAGCAAGGAGGCGATACCCTTTGACACATGGCCCACTGACCTACTGATAGATTATGTTCTAAAGATACACCATCGCCGCATACGCGCCAATGGCCCAGGCCTACTCGACCTTATCCGCAAGGTGGAACGCGCTCATGGCACGTCACATCCTGAGCTTAAGGAGCTTATCGAGCTCTTTGAGTACTCGTTAGCCGACCTCGAAGAGCATCTACAAAAGGAGGAGCAGATACTATTCCCCTACTGCTACAAGCTAATCGAGTCACAGGAACAAGGGGGCGAGTATCAGCCTATGCACTGCGGCACGGTGGCAAACCCCATACGCGTAATGCTTCGCGAGCATAACGACGAGGGCATACGCTACAAGTATATCCGCAACCTTATGAACGACTTTCGCGTGCCAGAGGATGCCTGCAATAGTTACCGTCTGATGCTCTGCGAGTTGGAAGAGTTTATGGATGCACTCTTCGAGCATATACACATCGAGAATAACATTCTCTTCCCACGCTTCGTGGAGCTTGAGGCAGCGTGTGTAAGAAGGTAGCCATATAGCATAAACAGCAATTTTAGCCATAGTAAACAGATGAGGATGTCACCCAAAATTTGGGGCATCCTCGTCGCATTTTGGCCTGTTAGCAAATTAACACAAATAAGTGATTTTGACCAATTTTGAAGTGTTAAAAAGTTAACAACGAAAATGCTATGATATTTCGCTTGAATTGTGTAACTTTGCACCCGATTTTTGCGATAATTGGAGCCGCATTGTCACTAAAGTGACTAATAGTCTGCGGCAAAGGGCGAGCTATGGCGCGGAAGTTGGGTCGTAGCATCGTAAGCAAAAAAATAGGTAGAAAACGTAAATTTTACAATAAGCGATTATATATGGCAGAGAAGAAATTTATCACATGTGATGGCAACTACGCCGCAGCACATATCGCGTATATGTTCTCGGAGGTGGCAGCCATCTACCCTATCACCCCATCGTCAACAATGGCAGAGCTCGTTGATGAGTGGTCAGCACAGGGTAAGAAGAATATCCTTGGTGACACCGTTAAGGTGGTGGAGATGCAGTCAGAGGCTGGCGCAGCAGGCGCCGTACACGGCTCATTGCAGAGCGGTGCACTAACATCGACATTCACAGCTTCGCAGGGTCTCCTACTTATGGTGCCCAACATGTATAAGATTGCTGGCGAGTTGCTCCCAGGTGTGTTCCATGTATCGGCACGAGCTCTCGCAGCGCAGTCACTATCTATCTTCGGCGACCATCAGGATGTGATGGCAGTACGCCAGACAGGCTTCGCTATGCTCGCCACATCATCTGTACAGGAGGTTATGGACCTCGCAGGTGTGGCTCACATCGTAGCCCTCAAGGCCCGCATACCATTCGTACACTTCTTCGATGGCTTCCGCACATCGCACGAGATACAGAAGATTGAGCTTATCGACGAGGCATCACTCGGCGCTATGTTCGACCGTGAGGCATTGCGCGACTTCCGCATGCGTGCCCTCAACCCCGAGCGCCCCGTGACACGCGGTACAGCACAGAACCCCGATATCTACTTCCAGACACGCGAGGCCTCGAACAAGTTCTACAACGCTGTGCCCGACATGGTGGCAGAGACAATGGCCGAGATATCGAAGATCACAGGTCGCGAGTACAAGCCATTCACCTACTATGGTGACCCCGAGGCAGAGCATATCATCATCGCCATGGGCTCGGTGACCGAGACCGTAAAGGAGTGTGTAGACTACCTACGCACACAGGGTAATAAGGTGGGTGTCATCACCGTCCACCTCTATCGTCCATTCTCTGCGAAGTACCTCTTCAATGTGCTTCCAGCAACCGTAAAGCGCATCACCGTCCTCGACCGCACCAAGGAGCCAGGCGCTAACGGCGAACCACTATTGCTCGACATCCGCGACGCCTTCTACGATTGCGAGAATCGTCCTATGATCATCGGTGGCCGCTACGGTCTATCATCAAAGGACACTACACCTGCGCAGATGCTCGCCGTATTTGCCAACATGGAGCTCGACACCCCCAAGAACCACTTTACCGTGGGTATCAACGACGATGTTACGATGCTCTCATTGCCCGTAGGCAAGGAGGTATCGATGGCAAAGGAGGGCACCTTCGAGGCGTTGTTCTTCGGTCTTGGCTCGGATGGTACGGTAGGTGCTAACAAGAACTCTATCAAGATTATCGGTGGCTCGACAAACAAGTATTGTCAGGCCTACTTCTCATACGACTCGAAGAAGTCGGGCGGTTACACATCGTCGCACCTTCGCTTCGGTGATAACCCAATCACATCGCCATACTTGGTTACGACACCCGACTTCGTGGCATGCCACGTTCCATCGTATGTCGACAAATATGACGTACTCAAGGGTTTGAAGCGTGGTGGCTCATTCCTTCTCAACTCGGTGAACGATGCAGAGACAACATGCCGCACACTCCCAGCGCACATGAAGTCATACCTCGCAAAGAAGGGTATCAACTTCTACATCATCAACGCTACGAAGATTGCCGAGGAGCTCGGCTTGGGCTCGCGCACCAACACCATCATGCAGGCAGCATTCTTCAAGATTGCCGACATCATTCCTATCGAGAAGGCTGTCGAGGAGATGAAGAAGGCTATCTACAAGTCGTATGGCAACAAGGGTGAGGATATCGTTAATATGAATTACGCCGCCGTAGATGCTGGTTGCGACGCAGTAATCAAGGTCGAGGTACCTGCCGAGTGGGCAAATATCGAGGCAGTGGCTGTGGAGCACGAGACAAAGAGCGATGTTCCAGCCTTCGTACGCAACGTCTGCGAGCCTATCGACGCCCTCAAGGGTGACCTTCTCCCCGTATCGGCATTCAACGGCCGCGAGGATGGCACATGGGATAATGGCACTGCAGCATACGAGAAGCGAGGCATCGCTACGGCTGTGCCACAGTGGAAGATAGAGAACTGTATCCAGTGTAACCAGTGTGCATACGTCTGTCCTCACGCTGCCATCCGCCCATTCCTCGCCACCGAGGAGCAGGCCGCAGCATCGGGCGTAGAGTGGAAGCAGGGTCTTGGCGAGACCAAGAGCCTCAAGTTCCGCATCCAGATATCGCCACTCGACTGTACAGGCTGTAACAACTGTGTTGACGTATGTCCCGCAAAGGAGAAGGCTCTCGTGATGCGTCCATTGGCAGAGCAGCTTCCAGAGGCCAAGAACTGGGAGTACATCACCAAGAATATCGGCTACACCGAGCATGTCGACAAGACCAAGTCTGTTAAGAACTTGCAGTTCACACAGCCATTGTTCGAGTTCTCGGGTGCATGTGCCGGCTGTGGTGAGACACCATATATCAAGACTATCACACAGCTCTTTGGCGACCGCATGATGGTTGCTAACGCTACGGGCTGTACCTCTATCTACTCGGGTTCAGCACCTTCAACACCATACTGCACAAACGCTAAGGGTCAGGGTCCCGCATGGGCAAACTCACTCTTCGAGGATAACGCCGAGTTCGGTCTCGGTATGCGTATCGGTGTCGAGAAGGTACGCCAGGGCCTCGAGGATGTAATGCGCAAGGCTATCGCCGAGTGCTCATGCTGCTCGGAGGAGCTCAAGGGCGTTATGCAGGAGTGGATTGACGCTCGTCACCTCGCTGCCAAGTCGGCAGAGGTCACAGCACGCCTATTGCCTCTGGTTGAGGCTTGCGACTGCAGCTACTGCAAGACCATCCTCGACTATAAGGATTGGCTTGTTAAGAAGTCACAGTGGATCATCGGTGGTGACGGCTGGGGCTATGACATCGGCTTTGGCGGTGTTGACCACGTCTTGGCATCTGGCGAGGATGTGAATATCCTTATCGTCGACACCGAGGTATACTCAAATACTGGTGGTCAGTCTTCAAAGTCGACACCTGTGGGCGCTGTTGCCAAGTTCGCCTCGGCAGGTAAGCGCATCCGCAAGAAGGATATCGGTGCTATCGCCATGACCTACGGCTATGTATATGTAGCACAGGTATCTATCGGTGCATCGCAGCAGCAGCTCTTCAACGTCTTGAAGGAGGCTGAGGCATATCCAGGTCCATCACTCATCATCGCCTACTCGCCATGTATCAACCACGGCATTAAGGGTGGCATGACACGCACACAGAGCGTCGGCAAGCAGGCTGTTGAGTGCGGCTACTGGCACTTGTGGCACTACAACCCACAGCTCGAGGCTGAGGGTAAGAACCCATTTGTCCTCGACTCAAAGGAGCCCGATTGGTCGAAGTTCCGCGACTTCTTGATGAAGGAGGTGCGCTACACTTCGCTTAAGAAGGCCTTCCCAGCAGAGGCAGAGCAGCTCTTCGAGGCTGCCGAGGAGAACGCTAAGTGGCGCTACCAGAGCTACGTTAAGCGCAGCAAGATGGAGTAGCATCAAGGTGTACATATACGATGATATAGGGCGTTGTCGCGGACAACGCCCTATTTTCTTATCAATTAGAGATATTTGCGGGCTGGAGCCCGCTTTTAATTTTACCCGTCATACCGAGGAGGGGCAACCGTGACGATATTTGGAGCACGACACTCTATGCCCCGACGTGGGCATCTACCGCTGTTTCGTAGCGGTACAGAGCGCAACGAGTATAACAACCGTCTACGGGTGTAACTCTTCACGATGAACGGTATAATGAGTTACTATGAGTGTTGCGATTGGTTGCTACGGCATTGCCAATTGCTCTCTGCTAATTACTAATTGCTTATTGAAGAGTCACCCAAGTGGCGCGGGTATTAACGAAAGAGGAGCCTTGAAACAACATCAAGACTCCTATCGTATAACAATCACTAATTAGTTACAGCGTTTAATCCATTAGAACACCATCGTTCGCCTTATTATAATCAATGCGTGGGGACTCAACAACTATCTTTCCACCAGTGAGTATCTCACCCTTAATGGTGGTAATAGTATTGCGCTTTACACTAATACCCTCAATGGTGTACTCTTGATTTATTATAGCCGTCTGTCCCTCATCCTCATAGAAGGCAAATGTAAGTTTTATATTATCGTCTTCAGCGAAAAAATAGTCGCTAAAAAGTGTGCAGCTATTAACTGTATCGTTAGTGTATGTGTCTAAATTATATGTGTGACTCTTATTCTCGAGTGATGCTTGAACTGCAAAGCCAGTCACAGCATTAAATGCTGTGCGATGAGGGGTAGTATAGGTTACTCTACCCGAAATAGGGATAACTGATGTCTTATCTCTATCTGTTGCTACGATGCGGAGCTTGGCAAAGGGGCGGGTGAGGTCGACGATGACGTTGCCACCTGTGAAGTTCTCTTTGATTGTGAAGCCAGTGAATGCGTCGCGACTCTCATCCATGGCGTTCCACTCGCCACGAAGGGTGATGTTGCTAAGGTCGGTTGTGTCGTAGTGGTTGTCAATATCCTTCTTGCCCTCGGTTACGACATCAGCCCACACCACAAAACGGTAGTCGCGGTTGGGAATGAGCTCAGGGGTAAACTCCACGTTAGGTTCGTCGCTGTATGCTACATGCTTGGTTGTAGCCACGTCGTCCATGTATATCTGCATGATATATCGCATAGTCACATTGTCATTGTCACTACCCAATATACCATTAGCGAATACGCCCTCGGCACTATCTACGCCTGCAGCACGCGTCTCGTCTACCGAGACTCGAATAGATGTCCTTATCGGCGCGTTGACCGACACATCCAGCTGCCCATTGTCGTTGGGCTCTTTGTCGCATCCTGCCAGCGCTACTGATAGTGTTAATATGGCAAATAGCTTTCTCATTATCTTGTTGTTCAGAGTCGTCAAGAACGTTTTTCTTGGTTATAGACATACGCTGCCTACGGCGTTGTGGGCACGCGCCCGAAAGAGAGTTATAGAGCTGGGTGGTAGGGTGTAGCCGCCTACCACCCAGAGTCTATATTAGAGAATTAGTATCTATGTATACCTGGAATATTAGATTGTTTCCTCAATCTCGCTACCAGTGAAGCTATCATTGTTCTCTACGACAACCTGAAGATTAACATCCTGAAGAGTTAGGAAGTTACCCTTAACAGTTGTAAGAGTATTGCGCTTTACGGGTATCTCCGATGTGAAGGTTGTTGCAGTAATCTTTGATTCCTCTTCATCTGTGTCGTATACAGTCATTGTAAATGTGTTCAATGCGACCTGCTCTTCTGGAGCGAAGAAATAATCGGTATAGAGAGCCATTTCCGATGGGTCGTCGTCGTTCGAAGCGTAATCTGCGATGTTGAACATAGCGTGCGTCTTGGCGAATGTGCCATCAGCCTTGGTGTATGTTCCATTGAATGCATTGAACGAGTATTTAGGAACATTTGTGTACTCTACCTTAGCGTATTCGGGAGTAACACCAAGATTGCTAACGGCTACCATGTCTTTTGTGATGACGCGGAGCTTGCCGAATGGACGAGTACAGTTTACAGTAATCGTGCCGATGGTCTCAAGATTATCAACTGTGAACTTGCCGGTAAACGCATCACGAGTCTCATCCATAGGCAACCAAGTATCCTCAATAATAGTTACATTGCGGAGGTCTGAAGTGTTGTAGTGAACATCAGCAGCCTTGCCAGTAGCAGGAACAGATGAAGCAGGAACAATGTCTACCCAAACCACGAATGTGTACTTGCGGCCGGGGATGAGATGAGGTTTGAAAGTAGCATTCTTGGCGTCAGTGTGTGCGTAGAGAATCTCTTGTGAACGGTTATCATTCTGGTCGTAAATCTCGAGGATGTAACGCAAGGTGTAGTCATCAGACGCTACAACGCCATTTATAATAGCACCCTCACCGCTGTTTGAATAACCCTTGTCAGCAAGAGCTCGAGTCTCATCAAGCTCGGGAACATCTACGTTAATTGTGTACTCTACGGGCTTCTCGTTGGGAGTAACCTCAACACCAAAGATGTTGGTGTCGTTCTGGCACGATGCTAAACCAAAAGCAAGTGCCGCGAAAAGAAAAATTTTCTTCATAGTTAAAGATTGATAAGTGTTAATTAATTATTGATTGGTGTTTCATTTGAGTTGCACTACTATTCAGCACCCTGCGGTGCAAATACGCCTATGTGTGATATTCCGAGACTAAAGGCGAAATGGAGTCAGCCCCGCCACTCGTGTGTGACTGGTTTAGAAGATTGCCAGATGGTGTTAGGCTATGGTCAAAAGGCTTGTGGCCATCCGATATGTAGCAACGTACCCGCTCGTCATGCGATGGCGATGGGTAGGCTAATGGGGAATATGGGGTTAATATATACATTCTTCACTAAGAATATATGGGCATTTGGGTATGCAAATATAAATATTTTTTTCGTATATATGCAACACTTTTGGTGTAAAAATTAGCCATTAGGAGTAAATTCTAACATGTTTATTTTGTGATATTTACACGATGTTATCTAAGTATTGCTGAAACGGCATATTTTATCAACAAAACAATTTTTGAGGCAAAAAAAAAGAATATATAACTATACCCCATATTTTGCTTGCATGACCCCATAATCTGGGATAATTTGACCTTTTATTGCTTCGGGAGTATGGGTGATGTTATATCGATTAAGGTAGATTGTCGCGTCGGGGCGTGGTGTGAATGATTTGCCTCAAGTCCTATCGGTTGCCCCTCTTTTTTATCACCCCACAGCATTTTTGTGCTGTACATATTTATATATATAGGTATGTCACAACAAGAAATCCCGAAGGATAGTACTTGACGTACATCCCTCGGGATTTTGTCGACAATGGGCTGTGAAGCCCGAAATAATCAGTGATTACTTGTTGTAAGCCTTCATGATTGCAATGAGGTCAAGCACCTTGTTAGAGTAACCCCACTCGTTGTCATACCATGATACACCCTTCATGAATGTCTCGTTGATAGCGATACCTGCAGTAGCGTCGAAGATAGAGGTGCGAGGGTCGCCAAGGAAGTCTGAAGATACCACAGCCTCGTCGGTGTAGCCGAGGATACCCTTGAACTCGTTCTCTGATGCACGCTTCATAGCAGCACATACCTCCTCGTAGGTAGCAGGCTTCTCGAGGTTTACAGTAAGGTCAACAACCGATACGTCGAGGGTAGGAACACGCATTGACATACCTGTGAGCGTGCCCTTAAGAGCTGGGATAACCTTACCTACGGCCTTTGCAGCACCTGTTGATGATGGGATGATGTTGCCGCAAGCAGCACGGCCACCACGCCAATCCTTGAGCGATGGACCATCAACGGTCTTCTGTGTAGCTGTTACAGAGTGTACGGTAGTCATAAGACCGTTCACAAGGCCGAAGTTGTCGTTTAGAACCTTAGCGATAGGAGCCAAGCAGTTTGTGGTACATGAAGCGTTAGATACGATCTGCTGACCAGCGTACTCTGCAGTGTTCACGCCGCATACGAACATTGGGGTGTCGTCCTTTGAAGGAGCTGACATAACAACGTACTTAGCACCAGCAGCGATGTGAGCCTGAGCCTTCTCAGCTGTGAGGAACAAACCTGTTGACTCAACAACGTACTCTGCATCAACCTCGTTCCACTTCAAGTTTGCAGGATCCTTCTCGGCAGTTACGCGGATAGCGTTACCGTTAACGATGAGGGTATTCTTCTCTGTGCAGTAGTCTACGGTGCCGTCGAACTTGCCGTGCATAGTGTCGTACTTAAGCATGTATGCCAAGTAGTCTACGGGGCAAAGGTCGTTAATACCTACAACCTGGAACTTCTCAGGCTGAGCACATGCAGCACGGAATACCATACGGCCGATACGTCCGAAACCGTTGATACCAATCTTAATCTGTGACATAATCAAATGTTTTATTATTGTTATTAATTAATGAATTGCCTATTTCTTGGTGCAAAAGTATAAACTTTCGGTTGATTAAGCAAATTATTTATTAAATTTTTTTAGTAAATACCAGCCATTCACATATCTGGAGGTTGTTACTATCTCTTGGCCACACTCTTAGCGCGCTTTGCCATCGCCGAGGCGAATACGAAGTCGTTGAGCTCGGGGTTTTCTGCGAGGAGGATATCATCCTTGGTGCCCTCCCACCACTTGTTACCCTCGTGGATGTAGACAATTTTCTCGCCAATCTCCATCACCGAGTTCATATCGTGGGTGTTGATGATTGTTGTTATGTTGAACTCCTTGGTGATATCGTGGATAAGGTTATCTATAACGACGGATGTCTGTGGGTCGAGTCCCGAGTTGGGCTCGTCGCAGAAGAGGTAGCGTGGATTGAGCACGATGGCGCGCGCTATGGCTGCACGCTTGACCATACCACCACTGAGCTCCGAGGGGTATAGGTGGTCGGCACCTGTGAGGCGCACACGCTCGAGGCAGAAGTCCACTCTATCGCGCTTCTCGCCCTCACCCATCTCTGTGAAGAGGTCGAGGGGCAGGCGCACATTCTCGCGTACTGTCGACGAGTCGAGCAGGGCGCCACCCTGGAATATCATGCCAATGTCCTTGCGTATTGACTTACGCTCCTTGAAGCCGAGGGTACTATAACAGATGTCGTCGTAGAATATCTTACCGCTATCCACGTCGTGGAGTCCCACGAGCGACTTAAGGAGTACGGTCTTACCCGAGCCACTGCGGCCTATGATAAGGTTTGTCTTGCCTGTGTCGAACTCAACGGTGACATCCTTGAGTACAGGGCGGCCCTCGAAGGCCTTAGATATATGGTCAGCTCGTATCATACGCGCATTATTTGTGTTAGGATAAGGTCAAAGATCATGATGGTGATGGAGCTCGCCACTACGGCACGCGTCGATGCGCGTCCCACCTCCAAGGAGTTGCCCTTGGCGTAGTAGCCGCAGTATGCCGAGATAGAGGTGATGATGAATGCGAATACAGCGCCCTTCACCAAGGCGTAGGTTATGGCGAATGGCTCGAAGCAGTAGAAGAGACCCTCTATGTAGTCACCCGTAAGCATGATGCCTGTGAAGTGTGCTATGGCATAGCCACCGATGATACCCACGATGACGCTGAAGAGCGTGAGGATGGGGAAGAAGATTACGGTAGCCACAATCTTGGGCAGGATGAGGTAGGATGCCGAGTTGACACCCATAATCTCGAGGGCGTCAATCTGCTCGGTGATACGCATGGTACCTATCTCTGATGCGATATTCGAGCCTACCTTACCCGCGAGGATAAGTGCCACAACCGTAGATGAGAACTCGAGCACCATCACCTCGCGTGTAGCGTAGCCAATCATGAACTGAGGGATGAATGGCGACTCAAGGGTGATAGCCATCTGGAGGGCTACTACGGCACCGATAAATGCCGATATGATGGCCGTAAGCGATATTGAGTTAAAGCCGAGTGCCTCGACCTCAAACCAGATGCGGCGTCTGTATATTCTCATCTTCTCGGGTCGCGAAAAGACCTTGCCGAGAAGTTGGAAGTAACGACCGATGTTTTCGAATAGTTTTATCATTGTTAACAAATTAGCAATTAGCAATTAGCGATGAGTAATGAACGATGAGTAATAAGCCTACGCTCCTTTCATCTCATCCCTCTCATCTCATCTCATCCCTCTTCTCATCTCATCCCTCTTCTCTCTCCTCTCTCCTTTACTCCGTACTCTACTACTCAACCTCCTCGAAGTCGACGTAGTCGCCCACCTGGTCGCTTACGCGCTTCTGTGCCGAGCCCGATGTTGTTGTCGACGAGGCGTTGCCACTCTTGCGCTGCTGCTGTGCGCGCTGCTGAGCATCTGCCTGTGCCTGCATCTGACGTACAAGCTCCTCGAGAGTCATGCCACCAGTGTAGAAGTGACCGCTGAAGTTCTGACCACCAAAGCTGCCGCCGCTGAAGTTGGCACCGCCACCAGCCTGCTCAAAACGCTTCTTCATCTCGCGCTTCATCTTGTACATCTTCCACGCAAGGATGCCGAGACCTATGAGTAGCAGTGTGATAATACCGAGTATTATCCACCCAACAACCTCAAATACTATGGGCGCGAAGATTGCCAATAGCACAAGGATAGTGACAAATATAGGGTGGCGCGTTACGAACGCAAGGAAACCATAAAATATAATTCTTAAAATATTCATCTGCACTATAAGTTAAATCCTTACACTTATACTAAAAGTATAATCGCGACAAAGATACAAAAAAAAACCGAAGCACAACCCTCATCGAGGAATTTATTTTGCCTTTGCGGTGTTATGACCAAAGATAATTCGGTAGGGGATAATTTGGATAATTAAAAAATTTTATTTACCTTTGCACTAACTACTACCAAGATGAACAAGGGCATAATGAACAAGGGCATAAACATACAGAGAGCAATGCAGTCGTCAGTGATGATGGCTATGGGTGCTATGAATATGTCTATGCGAATGTGCCGTTAGGCACTACTTTTTCTATTGTAGCTACGCGCTACCCTCTCCAACCGCACCATACTTTCTTTGTCAACCCATAGGGTTGATATGCCGTTTTACGCATAATATAATATTGTACAACTATGAGCAATAATAAACTACATTTCGAGACTATACAGATACACGGAGGCTATCATGTCGACGCATCGCAGGCACGCGGCATAGCCATACATCCAACGGCAGCCTATCACTTCCCCACGTGCGAGTATGCCGCCAACCTCTTTACATTGAGCGAGCCGGGCTACATATATACACGCCTGCATAACCCCACGACAGCATCGTATGAGGAGCGCATCGCAGCCCTCTATGGTGGCGTTGGAGCCTTGGCCACAGCGTCGGGCATGTCGGCAATACTACTCACCATAACTGCCCTCGCCAAGGCAGGTGAGAATATAGTAGCCTCACCATACCTCTATGGCGGTACTCACAACCAATTCGTTATCTCGTTGCGTAATGTAGGTATCGACTGCCGCCTTGCAAAGAGCGATAGCGCGGAGGATATCGCCCAGCTCGTCGACGACAAGACGCGCGCCATTTTCGTCGAGTCTATGGGTAACCCCACATGCCGTGTGGCGGATATCGAGGCACTCGCAAGCGTAGCGCATAAAAACCATATTCCACTTATCGTGGATAATACGTTTGGTGCTGGTGGCTACCTCTGTAACCCCTTCGAGTGGGGTGCCGACATTATCACCGACTCGGCAACGAAGTGGATAAATGGCCACGGAACGGCTATGGGTGGTATCATCGTGGATAGCGGAAATTTCGATTGGCGTAAGTCGGGGAAATTCCCTGCAATAGATGGCCCATCGGAGGGTTATCACGGTCTTAATCTTGTCGATACGTTTGGTAATCAAGCCTTTATTGTCAAGTGTCGTGTCGACGGCATGCGCGACTTCGGCTGCTGTCCTTCGGCCTTCGACGCCTACCTCATGTTGCTCGGCTTGGAGACCCTGTCGCTTCGTGTAAAGCACGAAGTGGAGTCTGCCTACAAGCTCGCCGAGTTCTGCCGCCAGCACCCCAAGATTGAGCGCGTTAGCTTCGTGGGCTTCGAGGATCACCCAAGCCACGAATTAGCGAAAAAATACTTCCGTCATGGTGCCTCTGCCGTGCTAACCATCGAGCTTAAAGGTACGCTCGAGTCTACGGTGCGCTTTGTTGAGAGCCTACGCCTATCGGGCAATATGACCATGATTGGCGACTCTATATCAGTTGTCACACACCCCGCCTCGACAACCCATAAGCAGCTATCTGACGAGGCAAAGCGTGCTGCAGGCATCACCCCGACACTGCTACGCATATCGCTCGGCTTGGAGAGTGTCGAGGATATCATAGCAGATTACGAACAGGCATTGGAGCGAGTATAATGAGTAGGCTATATCACGATAATAGGCCCTTGACGTTGGAGTCTGGCGAGGTGCTTGCCGAGCTCGATATCGTCTACGACACCTACGGCACGCTGAATGAGGCGAAGGATAATGTTATATGGGTATGTCACGCCCTCACAGCAAACTCCGATGTTGCTGACTGGTGGCCACATACTGTCGAGCGAGGTAAGTTCCTCGACCCCGAGCGCTACTTTATCATCTGCGCCAATTTCCTCGGCTCGCACTATGGCTCTACGTCACCCCTCAGCGTAAACCCCGCAACGGGCGAGAAGTATTATTATGACTTCCCTCGCATCACGGTACGCGATATGGTCGCAGCACATCAGCGTCTTGCCAAGTATCTTGGCATCGAGCGCGTTAAGCTGCTCATTGGTAGCTCGATAGGCGGCTTTCAGTGTATGGAGTGGGCAATCATGGAGCCACACTTCATGGAGCGTTTGGCACTCATTGCCACGACGACATGTAGCGAGCCATGGGCAGCAGCCTTCAACGAGTCGCAACGCATGGCCATACGCCTCGACCCAACGTGGGGCGAGCGACGCGACGATGCGGGTATCGACGGCATGGCCGTAGCACGCTCCATAGCCCTAATTAGCTATCGCGGTGGTGCTGCCTACAACGCCACACAGCAGGAGCTCGTGGCGCCCGAGGAGGCGAGCTTCGAGCGCCGTGCGCACAGCTACCAGCGCTATCAGGGTGAAAAGCTACGACGTAGGTTTAATGCCTTGTCCTACTATCGCCTATCCGAGGCTGTCGACTCACACAACATAGCACGCGGCAGGGGAGGCATTGCCGAGGCACTGCAACAGATTAAGGCACGCACACTCATCGTTGCCATAACATCCGACATACTCTTCCCGCCCGAGGCTCACGAGCCTATGTGTCAGTATATTGCCGATGCGGGGTATCACCTCATAGAGTCGGAGTTTGGTCACGACGGCTTCCTTGTAGAGCACGAGACACTAAACCTGATAATTGAGAATTTTATGACAAATAATTAAACGCTATATACCATGAAGAATTTGAATATCGGCCTCTTTGGCTTTGGAAATGTTGGACGCGGCCTCTACGATGTGCTTAACCGCATCAACTCCAACAATGTACATATCAAACGCGTGTGCGTGCGCGACATAACCAAGAATCGCGGTGTCGACGCCTTGTTTACGGATAACCCCGATGAGATATTCGAGGACAAGGATATCAACCTTATTGTCGAGGTTATCGACGATGCCGAGGCGGCGTACACCATCGTGAAGCGCGCCCTCAAGAGCCGCATCCCCGTAGTGTCGGGCAACAAGAAGATGCTCGGTCACCATATCGTCGAGCTTATTGACCTTCAAGAGCAGTACAACACAGCCCTGCTCTACGACGCCTCTGCATGTGGTTCGATACCCGTCATCCGCAACCTCGAGGAGTACTACGATAACGACCTACTATGTTCCGTTAAGGGTATCCTCAACGGCTCGTCAAACTTCATACTATCGAAGATTTTTAACGAGCACATGTCCTATGGCGATGCCCTGCGTCTCGCCCAAGAGTTGGGCTTTGCCGAGAGCAATCCGACACTCGACATCGATGGCTGGGACTCGCTATATAAGCTCATCATAATCACTATGCACGCCTTTGGCGTATATGTCGCACCTGACGACATCCTCACTTACGGTATCTCGACGATGAACGACTCGGATATACGCTTTGCCTTGGAGAAGGATCGCCGCATAAAGCTCGTTGCCCATGTCGAGAAGGTCGACGACCGCCTTATCATGTGTGTGCTACCACAGCTCATATCGCGCAACAAGTATATATATAGTGTCGAGGATGAGTTTAACGGTGTTGTCATCAAGGGTCTCTTCTACGACAAGCAGTTTATGTTTGGCCGTGGTGCTGGCGGTCACCCTACGGGCTCGGCAGTGCTCAGCGACATCACAGCATGCGCCTACAACTACCGCTACGAGTACAAGAAGCGTAACGACTCGGTGCTTCCGAAGTACACCACCGACCACACCTTCCGCGTATACTTCCGCTATAAGAGCGCCGAGCAGCGCAACCTACTCAACTTCCAGAAGATACGCGAGCAGTACTCATCCGACAAGTACAACTATATCGTGGGTGATGTGACCATCGCCAACCTCAAGGCACACCAAGAGGAGTTGCGCGTTAGCGACTGCTTCGTTGCTGCGTACCCACTGGATTAAGAGTAAAGATGAGAGATAGCACTATCAATATCACATAAACGAAGAGACGAGGCATCATACCTCGTCTCTTCGTCTATATATGTAGTAATGGCTACAACGTACGCAAATATGCAGCGACATTCTCCTCAATGCGCTTCTCGACATCGGCAGCCTCGGCACGCACGAACTTCTCACCCGTAACAGCCTCATAGAGCTCGATATAGCGCTCGGTAATACCTGCAACAACCTCCTCGGTCATCTCGGGCACCTGCTGACCCTCCAAACCCTGGAAGCCATTATCCATAAGCCATTCGCGAACAAACTCCTTAGAGAGCTGCTTCTGCTTCTCACCGCGTGCCAAGCGCTCCTCGTAACCCTCCTTATAGAAGTAGCGTGATGAGTCGGGCGTATGTATCTCATCCATAAGGTAGATGACGCCATTCTTCTTGCCGAACTCATACTTCGTATCGACAAGTATAAGACCCATCTTGGCAGCAATCTCGGTGCCACGCTGGAAGATAGCGCGTGTGTAGGCCTCGAGCTGCTCGTACTCCTCACGCGACACGAGACCCTGAGCGATAATCTCCTCCTTAGAGATATCCTCGTCGTGACCCTCGTCAGCCTTGGTTGTAGGTGTTATGATAGGCTCTGGGAACTTCTGGTTCTCGACCATGCCATCGGGCATGGCAACACCGCAGATGGTGCGCTTGCCAGCCTTATACTCGCGCCACGCATGTCCCGAGAGGTAGCCACGGATGACCATCTCCACCTTGTATGGCTCGCAGCGATGACCTACCGTTACCATTGGGTCGGGCACAGCGATCTTCCAGTTGGGAAGGATGTCGGTTGTGGCGTCCAAGAACTTGGCAGCAATCTGGTTGAGCACCTGCCCTTTGAATGGGATGCCCTTGGGCAATACGACGTCAAAAGCAGAGATACGGTCCGACACGACCATCACGAGGTAGTCGTCGTTGATGTTATATACATCGCGCACCTTACCTACATAGTGGCCCTTCTGACCCTCGAACTCGAAGTTGTTCTTTACAATAGCATTCATATCTGTTGGGATGTTAACTGTTCTGAAGCGCAAAGGTATGAAATAATTACGAAATTGAAAAGTGGCGTATCGAAAAATGATAACTTTTGCATATATCCTACTCTTTTTCTATATTTTTTTTGATTGTACAAATGTAATTTGTAATTTTTTAGTATATTTGCGGACAATATATACGCAGGTATATAGTTTGTAGATTTTTTGTGTGATTCGAACAGAAGTGCAACTACCATGTAATCAGCACTATTGGTGATGCCTCGAAGGGTTTGCAGGCGTGCTATATGATGCAGTGTCGACCTCTCTCGGTGGCGCGTTATGGTGAAGGCTATGTCGTGGGGGCTATCTGTATGAGTCACATGGGGTTTATTAACTACTAATACTTATTTGCTTAATGGTGAATTCAAATTACATCATCGAGATCAAGAACATTAGTAAGTCGTTCAGCGATAAGATGGTTCTCGACGATGTCAGTTTGTCAGTAAAGAGGGGCGAGTTTATGACAATCCTTGGCCCTTCGGGTTGTGGTAAGACCACACTACTGCGTCTTTTGGCGGGTTTCAACTCCGCAAGCAAGGGCGAAATCAGCATCGACGGAGAGGTCATGACCAACGTGCCTCCCCACAAGCGCCCCGTGAATACGGTATTCCAGCGCTATGCCCTATTCCCAAATTACAACGTCTACGACAACATCGCCTTTGGCCTCAAGTTACAGAAGGTCGATAAGAAGGAGATTGAGCAGCGTGTCAAACGCGCCCTCAAGATGGTGGGTATGACCGACTACGAACACCGCGATGTGCAGTCCCTATCGGGAGGCCAACAGCAGCGTGTAGCCATAGCTCGCGCTATTGTCAACCGACCACAGGTATTGCTCCTCGACGAGCCTCTTGCAGCCCTCGACCTCAAGATGCGTAAGGATATGCAGATGGAGCTCAAGGAGATGCACAAGAGCTTGGGTATCACCTTCGTATATGTAACCCACGACCAGGAGGAGGCACTGACCCTCTCGGATACGATTGTCGTGATGAACGAGGGCGTGATACAGCAGATAGGCACACCTACGGATATATATAACGAGCCATGCAACGCCTTTGTTGCCGACTTCATTGGCGAGAGTAACATCCTCAACGCCACGATGGTACGCGACCGCCTTGTACGCTTTATGGATAAGGAGTTCGAGTGTATCGACGAGGGTTTTGGCGAGAATACCCCAGTCGACGTTGTCATCCGCCCCGAGGATGTATATATCATCCGCAATGCCGAGGCTGCGATGTTCCACGGCACCGTGCGCTCGTGCATCTTCAAGGGTGTTCACTACGAGATGTTCGTGGAGACGCCCGATGGCTATGAGATACAGATTCAGGACTACAACTGCTTTGAGCCAGGCACCGAGGTGGGTATGATGATAAAGCCTGCCGACATACACGTTATGCGCAAGGAGCGCACCGAGAACCACATCGAGGGCACACTCGTTGATGCCACTCATGTCGAAATCCTCGGTGAGACCTTCGAGTGCGAGGCGGTGGAGGGCATCGAGGCTGGCGAGAGCGTAGATGTAGCCTTCGACTTCTCGGCAGTAGAGCTCACCGACGACCCCGACGATGGTACATCATGGGGCACAATACGCTTCATCCTCTACAAGGGTGACCGCTACCACCTCACCATACGCACCGACGAAGATGAGGATATCTTTGTCGATACCCACGATGTGTGGGAGGACTTGGACGAGGTGGGTATCAAGATAGCACCCTCGGCACTACGCATTACCAAACTCACAAAGTAGTTAACGTAACGGACGGCTGATAAGAATGAATAAATTTGTTAAGTTCTTTTCGCGACGACGCAGCTGGAGTCTGCCCTACGTTCTCTTCCTTGCAGTATTCGTAGTGGCACCTCTCGTGCTTATCATGATATATGCCTTCCAGTCGGAGGATGGTGGCTTCTCGTTTGCTAACTTCGAGAAGTTCGTGCACCAGCGCGAGGCGATGAACACGTTCATCTACTCGATAGGCATAGCGCTGATAACCACGCTTATATGTATCCTCTTGGGATACCCCGCAGCATATATCCTCTCGAAGATGCGAGCCTCGACGGCGCGTGTTGTGGTGATGCTCTTCATACTCCCGATGTGGATCAACGTCTTGGTGCGAACACTCGCCACGGTGGCGTTGTTCGACTTCCTAACCCTGCCACTTGGCGAAGGGGCGCTCATATTTGGCATGGTTTACAACTTCCTGCCATTCATGATTTACCCCATCTACAACGTGTTGCAGAAGATGGACCACTCGCTCATTGAGGCTGCCGAAGACCTCGGGGCAACACCTCGTCAGGTATTCACCAAGGTGGTATTCCCGCTCTCGATGCCTGGCGTTGTGAGTGGCGTGATGATGGTATTCATGCCTACAATCTCGACATTCGCCATCGCTGAGCTTCTGACGATGAACAACATCAAGCTATTTGGTACTACCATTCAGGAGAATATCAACAATGGTATGTGGCACTATGGCGCAGCGTTGTCGTTCATAATGCTTGTGATTATTGGTCTAACCACGCTATTTGGTGACTCTGACGAGAAGAATAGCGCTAACGATGGAGGCTTGTTATAACCATGAAACGACTACTATCAAACGGCTACTTAGTGCTTCTATTAGTGATGCTCTATGCCCCCATCATCATCATTGCCATCTTCTCGTTTACGGAGTCTAAGGTGCTGGGTAACTGGACGGGCTTCTCGACAGAGCTATACACATCGCTCTTCTCGGGAGGTGTCAGCGACCGTCTTATTCTCGCTATACAGAACACCTTCCTTATAGCTCTCACGGCAGCCACAGTATCTACAATCCTTGGTACTATTGCCGCCATTGGCATCCACGACCTTCGCAATCGTAAGCGTAGGGTTGTCAACTTCGTGAACAACATACCCATCCTTAACCCCGACATCATCACCGGTATCTCGCTCTTCCTACTCTTCGTATCGTTGGGCATAACACAGGGTTATACGACGGTAATCTTGGCGCATATCGCCTTCTGCACACCATACGTTGTGCTCAGCGTTATGCCACGCCTCACGCAGATGAACCCCAACATATACGAGGCGGCGTTGGACCTCGGCGCTACACCCATGCAGGCGATGCGTCGTGTCATCATCCCCGAGATACGCCCAGGCATGATTTCGGGCTTCATCCTCGCCTTCACACTATCTATCGATGACTTTGCGGTGACCATCTTCACTAACGGTACTGATGGTTTGGAGACACTATCGACATTTATCTATGCCGATGCTCGTAAGGGAGGTCTTACACCCGAGCTACGCGCACTGTCGACAATCATCCTCGTGGTGGTCCTCGTGCTATTGCTCATTGTCAACCTCCGCTCATATCGCCAGGCAAAGCGTGCAGAGCAGCAGGCTAAACAGCTTAAAAACTATTCGCGCCGATGAGACACATTATCAATAATATAGTGCGTAGCCTTATGGTTATTATCACCATGGGCATCATGGCCACCTCATGTAACCAGCCTCCCCGCGAGGAGATACTAAAGGTGTATAACTGGGGTGACTACATCGACGAGGAGCTATTAGCCGAGTTCGAAGCATGGTACGAGGAGCAGACAGGCTGCCCTGTAAAGGTTGTATACCAGACCTTCGATATTAATGAGGTGATGCTCGCCAAGATTGAGAAGGGTGAGGCAGACTTCGACGTGGTATGCCCCTCGGAGTATATCATCGAGCGTATGATGCGCAACGACATCCTTGTTCCCATCGTCACCGAAGAGTGGCTCGAAGACCTTGAGAAGACAGGTACGGAGAACTACCTAAGTAGCGTATCACCATATATCGTCAATCAGTTTGACCATATCATTGCTCCCGAGGGTCATAACCCTAACGACTACTCGGTAGGCTACATGTGGGGTACTACGGGCATCCTCTTCAACACGAAGTATGTCACCTCGGAGGAGGCATCGTCGTGGGACTTGATGTTCGACGAGCGCCTCGAGGGCAAGATACTCGTCAAGGATGCCTTCCGCGATGTATACTCTCCAATATTGGTATATGTCAAGACATTGGAGGCTCGCAAGAACGGTATCATTGGCGCCGATGAGACGCTACCACTAAACGACAACGAGGCTCGCGAGCGTGGTCTCGAGGGTAAGGTACCCACCATCGAGGGTCTTATGTACGACGCCTCGGATGAGTCTATCGCCCTTGTAGAGAGCTACCTCAAGGATATGAAGCGCCTTGTGGCGGGCTGGGAGGCCGACTTCGGCAAGGAGATGATGACGCAGAATAAGGCGTGGATAAACCTTATGTGGAGTGGTGATGCAGTATGGGCTATCGAGGAGGCTGCCGAGGTAGATGTGGAGCTCGACTATGTCGTTCCCGAGGAGGGTAGCTGTGTATGGTTCGATGGTTGGGTGATACCCAAGTATGCCAAGAATAAGCGTGCAGCACGCTACTTCATAAACTATATGTGCATGCCCGAGAATGCCGTGCGCAACATGGATGCTACGGGCTATGTTAGCGTCGTGGGTACCAAGGAGGTGCTCATCTCGATGGACGAGATGCTCGCTGCAATGGACGAGGTGCTATGCAAGATGGAGGAGTGCGAAGATGCAGCGGAGTATGCCAAGCTTGAGGCAGAGCTTCAGGCACTCACGGTAGAGCGCGATGAACTCCTTGCGGAGGAGGGTGTCGACCTCAGCTACTTCTTCAAGGATGAGGATGGCAACCCGTTACGCTTCAATATGGCTGATGAGTACGACGTAGATAGTGACTATGCCAACTATATGGTAGACGCCAACTGTGTCTATGTCGACCCTATACTCTACCCCGATAAGTCGGTTATCGGCCGCTGTGCCATGATGCACGATAGTGGCGAGCAGACAGAGAAGATGCTTGAGATGTGGTCGCGTGTCAAGGGCGATAACCTATCTCCCGTGATGCTCTACGGCATCATCGCCTTCTTCTCGGCACTCATCATCTGGGGTGTATGGCGCAAGATAGCCAAGCGCCGCAAGCACAATAAGATGCTCAAGCGCCGCCACCATAGCGAGCGTAAGAGCACGAAGTAACTACTAACCTAAAACATAACATAATCAGTACAACGATGACAAGAAAGATTACTCTTTTGCTTGCCACCATTGCACTTGCAGTGTCTGCGCAGGCATCAACATTTAACATCGAGCGACCCAACACGGCGACGCCCATGATAGCGCCTACGCCTACAACGGCGCTCCCTGCGGATATGGATGATGACGATGAGGGTCTCTTCTGGTGGGAGGCGGGTGCTAATATCACCTCTAACTACCTGTGGCGTGGCTACGACCAGTCATACTATGGCAACGTCTTCGACCCTGCAATACAGCCTAATGTGACACTCGGCCTCGGCGCCTTTTATGTAGACCTATGGTATAACTACTCGACATTGAGCACCTATCAGGAGCTTGATATAACGCTTGGTTTTGACTACGAGAACCTATCTATTACGGTCTACGATGTATGGTGTGACTACGGTAAGGCCTTCTGGCAGAATGACTTTCTCGATGATGAGAATCATAGCCTCACGGCAACCATCGAGTACACCTTCTTCGACCGTTTGCGCCTACATTGGGGTACAACGTTCCTACACTCGGCAGACTGGATTGAGAGTGAGGATGGCTCGATGCGTCGCGCCTTCTCGTCATACTTCGAGGTGGCATATACACAGCCCGTTAAGGAACTCTTCGACATTGAGATTACGGCGGGCGCATCGCCATGGACAGCACCCTTCTGGTGTGCCGGTCCTCGTAAGATGGTTGATGGCGGCTACGAACTCGACTTCGATAATATCCCCGAGGGTTTCAACGTTACGAACCTATCGTTGCAACTGAGCCGCGAGTTTGAGGTCGGTGCAGCGACATTCCCCGTAAGTGTGGGTTATACCTATAACCCAACCTCTAATCGTCACTATGCTCTTATCAACGCGGGAGTAGCGTTCTAAGATAGTACACAATGACATATAAGGGGCGTTGTCACGGACAACGCCCCTTATTTCTACTCTATAACGTGGAGGGAGCCTTTCTCTCTTGCTTGCTTTCTTACTTGCTCACTCACTCTTCACTCCCTCCTCACTCACTCTCTCTTCACTCGCTCTCACTCACACTCTTTCCCCCCCCCTCTCGATTATCTATTTCTCGAATTTTGCCTTTGCCTTCTCAAGCTGACGCTTGATGATATCCATCGAGTTGTCGATAGCCTCTTCGAATGTAAATGCACGCTCCTCGACGCGAATGTCGCCGCCAGGAACGTGTAGTGATACTACTACTACTTTGTTGCCCCTCTCTGAATCGGGATCGAGACGTAGAACAACCTCTACATCCCCCGCTCTCTCATCGACAAAGCGATCCAATCTATCCATCTTCTTCTGAATAAAGTCAAGCAACTGCTGGCCTGCATCGAATTTCACTGACTGAATCTGTACGTTCATAGCTCAAAAGTATTAAGTTTATATATAGTACCCACTGCTCGTATGGCCGTGGGCTGTCCAATCGTCATCCTTTCACTCCTCCCATTATGGCGCATCATCATTGCCTCTGTGACACAGCGGTGCCTCATCGTCTCTCTCTATTGTGCGCCTCATCGTCTACCTCTCGCGCTCATGAGGGTGCGCCATGTTGTACACCGCCATAAGTTGCTCGATGCTGTTGTGGGTGTACACCTGGGTGGCCTTCAAAGAACTGTGTCCGAGGAGCTCCTGTATCTCGCGTAGGTCGGCACCCATATTGAGCAGGTGCGTAGCGAACGTGTGTCGCAGAACGTGTGGCGAACTCTTGCCCTGCACCCCCGATAACTTGAGGCGTCTATCGACAATGCGTTGCAATGTGCGCGGACTCAATCGCTCCCCTTTCGAAGATAAAATTAGTGCTTTTTTTTGAGCTATGCAAATATTTTGCGAAGATTTTAGACTAAAATACTTTTTTAGGATTTCGCCCACGACACCTATTATCGGCACTACGCGCATCTTATTACCCTTACCCGTAACGCGTATCTGCTTGAAATCTGCCGATATATCATCATCATCAGCCGCATGAAGCTCGCTAAGACGCAAGCCTAACGTGTAGAAGAGCACCACGACAACGGCATCTCGCACCCTCTCGAACTCATCGGAGGCGATGTCCGTAACGACATCCGCAACAACACTCTCCATACGCGTGTCGGGGACAAACGTGGGTAGGCGACGCGGCATGCGCTGCTGGCGTATCTTGCTTATGATATCGTGCGTGGCATGCTTATGGCTGAGCATCCAGCGCCAGAAGGAGCGTAGCGAGGCGAGATATCGGTTTACGGAGGATGGCTTAAGGTGACAATCATCCGTAAGGTACTGTATCCAATCCTCAATGGTGGCACGCTCGATGCTGTCGGCAGAGAAATCGTCGCAACTAACACCGAGCCACTCGATAAAGGCGAGGATGTCGTGGCGATAGTTACGCACCGTAAGAGACGAGAAGCGCCGTTCCGTCTCTACATGGCGAAGAAAGTCATCGACAACACTCATACCTCTGCCCTCCGCTACTTGAAGAACTTATACTGGAAGAGCAGTAGGTAGATAACAGCACATGTGATATAGGCATCTGCGACATTGAAGATAGCGCCAAAGAAGTAGCCATCACTACCCACCAAGAAGCTGAGGAAGTCGGGGGCATTCTCCCACTTAAAGAGCGGTAGGTGTATCATGTCAATGACATTGCCCGTGAGGAAGCCAGTATTCTGCTCCTCGATAAATAGGCCGTAGAAGGCGCAGTCTACCATATTACCGATGGCACCTGCAAGGATGAACACAGCACCCACTATGACACCCTTGGGCACAGCGTTGCCCCTCTTTAGGAGGTAGCGTATGCCGTAGATGAGAGCGCCTATCATAACCAAGCGGAAGAGGCTCAGCACAACCTTGCCCCATACAGCACCACTGCTCCCCAGCTCCATGCCGAAGGCGAAGCCCGGGTTCTCGATATATTGCAGGTTAAACCATGGGAATACCTCAACGGTCTCATGTAGCTGCATATTGGTGTGAACAAGAATCTTCACTACCTGGTCGAGGGCGACAAGCAGGATGGTCCATATAACTATCTTATGCCCCATAGTGAGGCGCGAACACTTTAGCGACTTAAACATAGTACCTTATATATTACGGGACGTAGCCACAGCAACACCCCAGAGTAAATTAATTTGGTACAAATATACAAAAATTAAAAAAAATATACTACTTTTGCGCTACTATTCTGATGCCCAGGTGGCGAAATGGTAGACGCGCTCGTTTCAGGTGCGAGTGCTTAGCGGCATGTAGGTTCGAGTCCTATCCTGGGCACAAGGCTTTCTCTTTCGGGGAGAGCCTTTTTGTTTGACGATGAGCCAACATCTGCGATGACTATATATATTTAGGTTGGTCGTATGGTGGAGTGGTGGCAGCGTAGCTGCGCGAAAGAGAAGTGGCGGTGGGATGCTCGCATCACTACCGCCACTACTACTTCGCTTACGGGTGTAACCCGCACCACTACACCACAACTCATAAAAAACAAAAAAACCACTTGAAAAATCAAGTGGCTTATGGTCGTGGGAGCAAAGGGATTCGAACCCCTGACCCTCTGCTTGTAAGGCAGATGCTCTGAACCAGCTGAGCTATGCTCCCAAATTGTTAAGGCTCGGGACTGCAAAGGTAGACATTATTTTCTATTCTGCAAACTTTTCGATAAGTTTTTTAAGAGTCTTGTCATCTTTCTCAAGAAGCTCGACCGCGTCGTCTGCTTACCTCAACAGCGTCCGTCTCGCATTTGCTCGACCTCAACCTTGTCTGCAGCCTTATCGTTTGCCACCCTCTTTTGTGCATCCCTCGCACTTTAGCGCCTGAACAAGGACTTGAACCTAGGACCCCATGATTAACAGTCATGTGCTCTAACCAACTGAGCTATTCAGGCATTTGTAAAGAACCGTTATCTTTCGATTGCGGTGCAAAGGTAAGTCATTTTTTTTATTCTGCAAACTTTTTCTACTTTTTTTTTCAAAAAATTTCATCTACGCTCGAAAAACGATTAATAATCATACCTTTGTAGTATGAAACTTTTTTATCGCCGCATATCTCTTATTCTTGTTGCAATGTTCTTGGTGCTCACCGCATCAGCGCAGAATACACCGCTACGTTTCACCTCGACGACGGCCAACATGGGAACCATCGCCGAGGAGGAGGGTCCTGTGACAGCATACTTAGAGGCAACGAACATTGGCGCAACACCTATATATATAAAAGAGGTGGTATCGTCATGCGGTTGCACGAAGATAGAGTATAAGCGCGACGCTATCATGCCCAACGAGGTGGCGACGCTTGCCATAACGTACGACCCACGCAACCGCCCTGGCCGCTTCGACAGGCGGATAGCCGTTGTACTATTAGGCTTTGATGAGCCCATCGTGCTTAACATCATAGGCCATGTCACACCACGCGAACGCACCGTATATGAGATATACCCTTTTGACATGGGCGGCGGGCTACGCATGGAGAGCAACTTCCACGCCTTCGCATACGTCGAGCATGGCAAGCAGGTGGAGGAGAGTATAGGGTACATCAACCTTAGCGACCACCCCATATCGCTTACACTCCACGCCATAGAGAGCTCGGGGGCACTCACCGTCGACTACCCCACGACCATAGCACCCAACGGCAAGGGTGACATCGTACTACGCTACGCCCTCGACGAGGAGTCGACACTATATGGCACGCTTAACGACATCTTCCACTTCGAGGTAGATGGCACTAATGGCGCGACGGTGATGGCGACATACGCCGTGGCAGTGGATAATTTCGACCTCGTGGAGGATATTTTGGCTCCGAGTGCTGTGGTTTCAAAAAAAATTATTAAATTTGGGGAGATATTACTCAACAACCAACTATTAGAGCAGAGCATCTCGATTGGCAATAGCGGCGAGATGCCCCTTATCATACGCCGCGTGGAGAGTGACTCACCAGCAGTTGAGGTCAACATCGAAGGCGACACCAGCATAGATAAGGGCGAGAGCTTGACGCTACGCATAAGGCTCAACACCGCACTTATCGAGGATTGCGACAACCCCTTCGTATCGCGCGTAAGGGTGATATGCAATGACCCGATAATGCCCATGCAGGTTATACGAGTAAATGCCATACCTCTTTAGTGTGGCATAGGCAGAGCCGCCATACGGCATGCCTCAGGGTACTACGACACAAACTATTAAGATAAAACTAAAAAGAGAACAAGATGTTTAAGATTGTTGAAAAACGCAAATTGGCGGAGAACATCTACGAGATGAAGATTGCCGCTGAGCGTGTTGCACGCGCCGCCCTACCCGGACAGTTCGTCATTGTACGTTCGGATGAGAGTAGCGAGCGCATACCTCTAACCATCGCCGACTACGATGTGGAGGCTGGCACAGTAACCATTGTGACGCAGACCATTGGCCACTCGACCAAGAAGATATGCTCACTCGAGGTTGGTGACTGCCTCGCCGACTTCGCAGGTCCATTAGGTCGCCCCTCGGAGTTCGTACACATGCCTCTTGAGGAGCTTCGCTCACGCAAGTATCTCTTCGTGGCTGGTGGCGTGGGCACAGCACCCGTATACCCACAAGTAAAGTGGCTACACAAGCACGGCGTTGAGTGCGACGTTATCATCGGCGCCAAGACCAAGGATATGCTTATCTACATCGACGAGATGCGCAAGGTGGGCAACGTACATATAGCTACTGACGATGGCACCGAGGGCTTCAAGGGTATGGTAACAGCCCTTATGAAGGAGCTCGTTGAGGGCGAGGGTCGCAAGTATGACGAGTGCGTATGTATCGGCCCTATGATTATGATGAAGTTCGTATGCCTCACTACCCTACCATGGAACATGCAGACCACCGTATCGCTCAACGCCTTGATGGTGGATGGCACTGGCATGTGTGGCGCTTGCCGCGTATCGGTAGGTGGCAAGACACTCTTCACCTGCGTAGATGGTCCCGAGTTCGACGGTCACAAGGTAGACTTCGACGAGGCTATGCGTCGCCAGGCGATGTACAAAAACCAGGAGAGATTAGACAACGACAATCGCGAACACAAATGTAAATGCTATGGCGAATAAGATACCACGCGTCGCAGTACGCGAACAAGACCCCAAGGTGCGTGCCACAAACTTCGAGGAGGTATGCTACGGCTACAACCAGGAGGAGGCACTATTAGAGGCTACACGCTGCCTCAACTGTAAGAACCCACGTTGCGTGGCTGCATGCCCCGTAAACATACATATCCCAGACTTTATACACCATCTCACAGAGGGTGATATCCGTGGTGCTGCCGACGTCATTCACCTCGACAGCTCACTGCCCTCGATATGTGGTCGTGTATGTCCCCAGGAGTCGCAGTGCGAGGGTTCATGCGTCCTCGGCATCAAGGGCGAGCCTGTTGCTATCGGTAAGCTCGAGCGATTTGTGGGCGACTGGTACTTGGAGCACAGCAACGAGGTGGAGGCACCCACAATTGAGCCTAACGGCAAGCGCGTGGCTATCGTAGGTAGTGGCCCTGCTGGCTTGGCATGTGCTTCGGACCTTGCGAAGATGGGCTATAAGGTGGATGTCTTCGAGGCCTTGCACCGTCTCGGTGGCGTGTTGTCATACGGCATCCCAGAGTTCCGCCTACCAAAGGATAGAGTCGTAGCACACGAGATTAACGAGGTTAAGAAGCTCGGCGTTAAGTTCGAGACAGACGTCATCATAGGTCGCACCATGACCATCGACTCGTTGCTTGACAACGAAGGCTACGATGCAGTATTCGTAGGCTCGGGCGCTGGTCTTCCACGCTTCATGGGCATCGAGGGCGAGAACCTCAATGGCGTACTCTCGGCCAACGAGTTCCTCACACGCGTAAACCTCATGGGCGCATGGGACCCCAAGCATAACGACACACCCGTATATGTAGGTCGTAAGGTTGTTGTCGTGGGTGGTGGTAACGTTGCCATGGATGCTGTGCGTACCGCCAAGCGTCTTGGCGCAGAGGCCGTCATCGTATATCGTCGTGGCGAGGCAGAGCTTCCTGCTCGTAAGGAGGAGGTACACCACGCCAAGGAGGAGGGCATCGAGTTCCGCATGCTCACCAACCCAACACACATCCTCGGCACCGACGATGGCTGGGTTAAGGGCATCAACTGCGTAGAGATGGAGCTCGGCGAGCCCGACGCATCGGGACGTCGCTCACCTGTGGAGAAGGCTGGCTCGGACTTCATCATCGACTGTGACGTAGTAATCATGGCACTCGGCACATCGCCAAACCCACTTATTGCCTCAACGACAGGTGGTCTGAATATCAACCGCCGCGGCTGTATCGAGGCTGATGAGGTGGGCGCTACATCGCGCGAGGGCGTCTTCGCTGGTGGCGATGCAGTGACAGGTGCTGCAACGGTAATCCTCGCCATGGGCGCAGGACGTAAGGCAGCGAAGGCTATAGACGAGTACATAAAGGCTAAAAAGTAGGTCGCCGTGCACCCATAAAGTGCATCAAATCAACAAAAAATATCGGATACGGGTTGCAGGTTGAGATTTTTTTCTTACCTTTGCAACCCGTATCAACCTCTTATATAGGGCGTAGGCTTGGTAGCGGTGGCCGTAAAAAGGCTGCTGAGGATTATCGGCGAAGGTGCCGATATGGTATAGCAGGCGCAGCGATAATGTTGAGCGATAACCATTTAACAATTGTTGCAACAATGAACAAGGATGCATTGATCAGACTCGTTAACGAGCAGATGTGGACCAAGAGCGAGGCAGATGTGCCTAAGTTTGGTGCTGGTGACACCATCACGGTAACTTATCGTATCGTGGAGGGTAACAAGGAGCGCTTGCAGAGCTTCCGTGGTGTGGTAATCCAGATCAAGGGTACTGGCAAGACAAAGATGTTTACCATTCGCAAGGTATCGAATGGCGTGGGTGTAGAGCGTATCTTCCCTCTTTACTCACCACATATCGACAAGATCGAGGTAAACAAGTATGGTGTTGTTCGCCGTGCACGTATCTACTATTTGCGTGATCTTACGGGTAAGAAGGCACGTATCAAGGAGCGCCGTATCGTTAAGAAGGAGGAGTAGTCCCTTGGTATTTAAGTTCAGAGAGGCTGTCACACTGTGGCGGCCTCTTCTTTTCTATAAATAGCCGTTAGCAGTGAGCAGTGAGCAATAAGGAATTGTTGCGGGCGGTGCCCGCACATCTTTCATCACTGATTTTTCATCTTTCATCTTTTTTTCTTATCTTTGCGAGAGTTTGCAACAACTACCGACAATAAACCTAAAACATTATGATACGAAATCTAAAGAGCCTACTTATTGCTGCACTTGCCATAGTGACAGCAACAGGCGCACAGGCCTCGGAGCCCGAGGCAGTGACGCCCAACTACAACCTTGCAGAGCAGTTTTCACCAACGAAGGTGCGACGCCTTGTGCCACAGACCTCGGTACACGCCAACTGGTTCAAGTCATCTAACAAGTTCTGGTATAAGTGGCAGAGCGTGGATGACATCCACTACTACATTGTTGACCCCGCATCGGGCAAGAAGAGCGAGATGTGGTCAATGAGCGACCTCGCGGAGAAGGTGACCCTCGCCACGAAGTACCCCTTTGACGCGCAACACCTACCCATCGAGAACATAAAGCTCGAGGATGACAACATCGTACTCTTCGACATTGCGCCACACAAGGTGATGGTCGAGAACAACGTCTATGCACCCAAAGATGACGAGGGCAAGGCATTGGTACTGCACTTCAAGTGGAACATAGCCACCAAGAGCCTCGAACAGATAGAGGAGCGCGAGGCACGCATACCTACATGGGCAAACGTATCGCCCGACGGCAAGATGGCTGTATACCAGAAGAATAACAACCTATGGTATATGTCTATGGAGGATGTCGAGAAGCTCGCCAAGGATGCCAAGGATACGACAATTGTCGAGCATCAAATAACCTTCGATGCCGAGGAGAATACCGCCTACCACTGGTTCGAGGACTGCATCGAGCAGGTTAAGCCCGACGAGCGCTACCGCGTATACCTTCAGTGGTCACCCGACTCGAAGCACTTTGCCACGGTGCGCAGCGACGTTACAGCCCTCAAGGATTTCTGGGTTATCAACGTCCTCAAGGAGCGCCCCGAGCTCTTCACCTACAAGTATCAGATGCCTGGCGAGGAGAGTCCCAAGTTCTGGCTTGAGCTCTTCGACACCGAGACCTTCGAGCGCCGCGAGGTGGATATGGCGAAGTATGCCGAGCAGATGCTCTTCATCTGCAACCGCCCCATGAAGCATGCCGCAGCCTACGAGCGTCCCGTACGCATGGTATGGCAGGGCGACAACACCAAGTTCTACGTCATCCGCCAGAGCCGCGACATCAAGCGTGCCGACCTCTGCGTTGTCGACGTGGCTACGGCTACCGCCAAGGATGTTGTTGTCGAGGAGATGAACACATCTATCGAGTGGCAGATGCCTCACCTCATAAATGGCGATAAGGAGTTTATACAGTGGTCAGAGCGCACAGGCTGGGCTCACCTATACCGTTACAGCGTTGATGGCGAGCTACTTAACCCTATCACCAAGGGTGAGTGGCATGTATCGGAGGTGTTGGGCGCTGACGACAGCAAGCGCGTCATCTACTTCACCGCTACGGGCTACAACAAGGGTGAGAACCCCTACTTCTTGCACCTCTTCCGCGTGAACTACGACGGCACAGGTCTCAAGCAGCTCGACCCCAAGGAGTTCAACGGCACCTTCTCGCTTTCGGACGACCGCCGCTACTTCGTTGCTAACTACTCGCGTGTAGACGCAGCGCCCAAGGCCGACCTTTATACGACCGATGGCCGCAAGGTTATGGAGCTCGAGAGTGTCAACCTCGACCCTCTGTTCGCCATAGGCTACCAGTACCCTGAGCCCTTCGTCGTTAAGGCTGCCGATGGCATCACCGACCTCCACGGTGTGATGTATAAGCCCTACGACTTCGACCCTAATAAGAAGTACCCTATCATCGAGTATGTGTACCCTGGCCCACAGACCGAGGCTGTTGAGCAGTCGTGGTATCACCCCTTGGTGCGCACCGACCGTTTGGCACAGATGGGCTTCATCGTCATCACCGTAGGTAACCGCGGTGGTCACCCCGACCGCTCGAAGTGGTACCACAACTACGGCTACGGCAACCTTCGCGACTACGGCCTTAAGGATAAGGTTGTTGCAGCGCAGCAGCTCGCGGCACGCCACTCGTTCATCGACATCGAGCGTGTAGGTATCCACGGTCACTCGGGTGGTGGCTTCATGTCGACAGCTGCTATCCTCATGTACCCCGACTTCTTCGATGTCGCGGTATCGTGCGCCGGTAACCACGACAACAACATCTACAACCGCTGGTGGAGCGAGAAGCACCACGGCATCATGGAGAAGGAGGTAGATGGCGAGGTTATCTTCGAGTATCAGATATCGGCAAACCACGAGATAGCATCGCGCCTCAAGGGTAAGCTTCTGCTCGTACATGGCGACATCGACGAGAACGTACACCCTGGCTGTACACTCCGCGTTGTAGACGCCTTGATTCGCGCCAACAAGCGCTTCGACATGCTTCTGTTGCCTGGTCAGCGCCACGGCTTTGGTGATATGAACGAGTACTTCTTCTGGCGCATGGCCGACTACTTCTCGGAGCATCTCTTGGGCGAGAAGCAGACATCGACAGATATCCCACAGCTCAACAACGATATCTAATGTTGTAAGATGAATGTTCAAAGATGGGCGTTGTCGCGGACAGCGCCCATTTTTCTTATCAATGAGCAATGGTCTGCCTGAGAAACAACGGAAATTAATATTTCCCAAATATTTGGTTAAATGAGTTTCATTTGATATATTTGTGTAATTAATCTAACACACAACTTTGTACGACTATGAAACAAAGTCTTCATTTTTCGCTGTTGCAACTCTTGGCAGTTGCTATCATCGCACTGTTCGTGCC
>JAFVSV010000045.1 GCA_017503575.1 Alistipes sp.
AGGCAGAGTTGCTCTACAACGAGATCGACCGCAACTCTATGTTCATTGGTACTGCTGCTAAGGAGGACCGTTCATTGATGAACGTTTGCTTCGTTATGGCTCCAGGTAAGGAGGAGTTCGAGAAGGAGTTCATGGAGTTCGCCAAGGAGCGTGGCATGGTAGGTATCAAGGGTCACCGTTCAGTAGGTGGTTTCCGTGCATCTATCTACAACGCTTGTCCAAAGGAGTCTGTTGAGGCTTTGGTAGCTTGCATGAAGGAGTTCGAGGAGCTTCACAAGTAATCCATCAATTGATTAATTAAATATGGTAGCTGTTGGGGCAAAACCCCGATGGCTACCTTAATAACTAAAAAACTAAAACACATAAAGACCTATTATGAAGGTACTTATTGCAACCGAGAAGCCCTTTGCTAAGACAGCCGTTGAGGGTATCGAGTCAATTTTGAAGGAGGCTAACTATGAGGTAGTACGCCTCGAGAAGTATACAGATAAGGCAGAGTTGTTGGCAGCTGTTGCTGACGTTGACGCTCTTATCATCCGTAGCGACAAGGTTACTGCAGAGGTTCTTGACGCTGCTAAGCAGCTCAAGATCGTAGTTCGCGCAGGTGCTGGCTTCGACAATGTAGACTGCGCTGCCGCAAAGGCTAAGGGCGTAGTTGTTATGAACACCCCAGGTCAGAACTCTAACGCTGTGGCAGAGCTCGCACTCGGTATGATGGTATTCATGGCTCGTAACCAGTTCACCCCTGGTACAGGTTCAGAGCTTCAGGGCAAGACCCTCGCTATCCACGCTTACGGTAACGTAGGTCGCTTGGTAGGCTTGAAGGGTAAGGCTCTCGGTATGAACGTTGTTGCTTACGACCCATTCATCACTGACGACGCTGTATTCGAGCGTGACGGCGTGAAGAAGATGAACTCTATCGCAGAGCTCTACGCTGCTGCTGACTACCTCTCATTGCACATTCCTGCAACTGCAGAGACAAAGGGTTCTATCGGCTACGACCTCGCTATGTCTATGCCTAAGGGCGCTACTCTCGTGAACACCGCTCGTAAGGAGGTTATCAACGAGGAGGGCCTTATGAAGGCTATGGAGGAGCGTGAGGACCTCAAGTATATCACCGATATTGCTCCCGACACAAAGGATGTATTCGCAGAGAAGTTTGGCAAGCGCTACTTCGGCACTCCTAAGAAGCAGGGCGCCGAGACAGCTGAGGCTAATGTGAACGCTGGCTTGGCTGCTGCTCGCCAGATCGTTGATAACTTTGTTAATGGTAACGTTCGCTTCCAGGTTAATAAATAATCTTGTCTGATGTTTTGGTGCTTGTCTCGGCTGAAAATTGCTCATTTACCTCAAGTAAACTCCGCATTTTCGCCCTTCGAGCAATCTACAAACTATCTGGACAATATTACTTATTAAATATATATTCAAGGGTATCAGACACGCGCTGATAACATCATAGGGTGTCAATGAAATACTTGGCACCCTTACATAGAAAAATAACAAGCTAAAACTACAAACAAATATGGTAAGAATTAAGCCCTTTAAGGGTATCCGTCCTCCAAAGGAGTTGGCAGCAGAGGTTGCATCACGTCCATACGACGTTCTTAACTCAGTAGAGGCAAAGGCTGAGGCTGGCGAGCGCTCACTCTTGCACATCATCAAGCCCGAGATTGACTTCGACCCTATCGCCGACGAGCACTCACAGGAGGCTTACGAGAAGGCTATGGAGAACTTCCGCATCTGGAAGGAGAAGGGTTGGTTGGCACAGGATGACGAGGAGTACTACTACATCTACGCATAGACCATGAACGGCCGTACTCAGTATGGTATCGCTATGTGCTGCCACTATGATGACTACCTATCGGGCGCCATCAAGAAGCACGAGCTTACTCGTCCAGATAAGGAGGAGGACCGTATGATTCACGTTCGCAACCAGAAGGCTAACATCGAGCCAGTATTCTTCACATACCCCGACAACGCAGAGATTGACGCTATCATCTCTAACTGGGTGAAGGAGCACGAGGCAGATTACGACTTCGTTGCAGAGGATGGCTTTGGCCACCACATGTGGGTTATCCGTTGCAAGGAGACTAACGACCGCATCACCGAGTTGTTCAAGGGTATTCCAGCATTGTATGTTGCTGATGGCCACCACCGTACAGCTGCTGCTGCACGCGTAGGCCAGGAGTGCGCATCGAAGAATGCTAACCACACAGGCGACGAGGAGTACTGCTTCTTCTTGGCTGTTACCTTCCCTGCATCACACCTCCGCATCATCGACTACAACCGCGTAGTTAAGGACCTAAACGGTCTATCTAAGGAGGAGTTCTTGAAGGCTATCGAGGAGAACTTCGTTGTTGAGAAGAAGGGTGCTGACATCTACACCCCTAACGCATTGCACAACTTCGCAATGTACATCGACGGCGAGTGGTACTCAATGACTGCAAAGCAGGGCACATACGACGATAACGATCCTATCGGCGTTCTCGACGTAACAGTCCTCTCTAACCTCGTTTTGGATAAGGTTCTCGGCATCGCTGACCTCCGCACATCGAAGCGTATCGACTTCGTAGGTGGTATCCGTGGTTTGGGCGAGTTGCAGAAGCGTGTTGACAGCGGCGAGATGAAGGTTGCCTTCGCATTGTATCCAGTATCTATGCAGCAGCTTATCGACATCGCTGACACTGGCAACATCATGCCTCCAAAGACAACTTGGTTTGAGCCTAAGTTGCGCTCTGGCGTTGTTATCCACTCTTTCGAGGAGTAACAGGCGTGAGGTAGCGTAGCGCGCTACAACGACAAGGTCTCGTGGGTCATTCGGCTCACGAGATTTTTTTGTGCGCAGCTCAATGAGACAACGCATAGCCGTAATGGCTCGATTATTGGATGTATCGTAACAAACCAAAAACAAAACACCATGTTACGAAAGTCGATAATCACAACCATTGCCATAGTGTTGGTGGCAGTCGGAGCCTGGGCCATAAGTGATGGTAGCAGCGCAAAGAGTAGCAACGATGATGAGGTGCAGAGCGCACTGAACATTGAGAGCAACACCTCACCAAAGCAACACACGGCCGAGCAGCAGGCACGTATAGAGAAGCGTGCAGCACGATTGGCAGAGTACGAACGACATATAGACTCATTGGTGCTATCGCACAACTTCAAGTTTATACCACAGACCATGCAGCAGCTCCCAGCAGGCATGATGCGCAACTTAATGAGCCCGATGTACGAGGTTACGGTATGGAGCCAGGCGGTGGATGTATGTATTCCCTTCTTGAAGGGCTATGTACCACCCTACTACCCCGTTGTATTCAACTATGTAGTACCATCGGTCATGGGCTATACCGCCGAGAAGAGCAACAATGGCTGGCATATATCGTTCAAGACGACGCTGTTCACGGCTACCGACTACACGTTCCTCTTCGAGATATCGCCTCACTACGGCGATGCAGTGCTAACAATATCGTCACCATTCTACAACAGCGTGCAGTATACCGGCAACATTGTCGGCATATAACGCGACAACATATATAACGAAAGAGGGGTGCTACTTGGCATCCCTCTCAATTGTTGTATCGTATAGTTCCTCTATCCTGTCGCACATCGCCTGCCATGTGAAGCGTTTGCGTTCCTCTGACATCGCCTGCGAGAAACGCTCCAGCGTATCACCCTCGTAGATGCGCTCCAAGGCGTCGACAACCCCCTCCACCGAGGGGTCACAGACGTAGCCAACACGGCCATCGGGGACTATCTCCTGAAGACCGCCTACACGCGTCACAATAACGGGCGTACGGAAGTTATAGCATATCTGCGTCACACCACTCTGCGTCGCCGTTTTATATGGCAGCACCACGCAGTCGGCAGCCGAAAAGTAATACTTAACATCCTCATCCTTAACAAAGAAGTCGTGCAGGATGACATCGTCGCCAAGGCCCAAGCGCTCGATAAGCGCGACATACTTATCACGCGACGTATAGAACTCGCCCGCAACGATAAGCCTATGACCCTCGCGGCGGAAGCGCGACCACGCCTCCAACAGCGTATCAAGCCCCTTGTAGTCGCGTATAAGGCCAAAGAATAGCGAGTAGCGACACTCTGCATCGAGCTTCAGGTGGCGGCACGCCTCGTTGCGCTCTACCCTATCGCCAAAGTTATCGAAGAGCGGGTGGGGCGAGAAGAGCGCTGGTGCCGAGGTATAGGCCTCGAGCTCGCGGTGCACCTGCTCGGACATGTATATGAAGCCATCCACAGACTTCAGAAAGTAGCGGTTGCACGGCTTATCTATAATATGGTGCTCGTGGGGCTCGACATTATCTATCTGACACAACACCTTGGTATGGCCATTCTTACGCGCCATACGCGCCACCTTGCCAAAGCATGGCGCCATGAAGGGCGTCCAATACTTCATCAGCACTATATCAGGGTGCATGCGACGAAGCTCCCTGCCAACACTACACCACGAGAAGGGGTTTACGGTAGATAATCGGCGGCGTATGCGCAAATCGTCGGGCGCAGGGGTATCGACAGTCTGGCTCTTACCCGGGAAGAGCAACGAGGGGTATTGCAGGGTGAAGGTGAGTATCTCGACATCGTGGCCACGCGACTGGAACTCACGCGCCATACTCTGCATGATGGCAGCAAGCCCACCACGGTAGGGGTGCGCTGGGCCTACGATAGCTATCTTCAACCTACGTCCCACAGCAATACTATTTGAACTCTATCCTCGCGCGGCAGAGCACCTTATCTGCCGACATAACATCGAAACACCATACGACACCATCATGTGTAGCGCCCACCGTAAGGGTCTCACCGTAGCGTGCCTCCGCCAAGAAGTTAAGGTCGATACGCATGCCATGATTGCTCTCGATAAGCTCCAGCGGTAGCATGTCGAAGATAAGGTCGATATAGCGCAAGGTGTTTACATGGCGGTTGAAGTCTATATCGCTATATACCACTGGGCGCGACATGGTCTCGGTAGGCTCGATGGCACGCAGACGTGCAGGCATGACGATAGGCGACGGATGGTCGACCATAGCCCTCGTATAGACATCCTTGAGCATAGACATATCGACAGCCTGGCGTGTCTCCATATTTAACATGCACCACTGCGAAACACCCGATGCCACGACCCTTTCGCCACTACGCATGCGGAAGTTACGCGTTGAACTGAGGCGGTTGAAGTCGTTGACCCATGTGTCGATTATGGTATTGTCATACTGGCGTGGTTGCTCAACGATTTCAATAGCGAGGCGCGACAGCACCCATGTAACAGACTGCCCCTGAAGGAGATCTACACCGAAGCCCTTATTATGAGCGTCGATACCAGCAACGTTGAGCATATAGTTTATAATCGACGATGCCGAGGCTCGTAGCGTGAAGTCTACATCCTGCGGCTCGATGCGATAATCATACGAAGTAATCTCTGCCATAATCGGAAAATTTATAGTGCAAATATACGAAATAAAATAATAATATGGTATCAAGCACGTTTACAAAAGTAGTCCAAACAGAAAAACTTATAGCCGTATCAGAAAAAAATATAGCAATAAAGTGTAATATTCAAGCAAAAAATAGTATATTTGCTTGCTATTTTAGGCGAACGGAATTAAAACTAACGACAACATATACAATAAACTAATTATCAACACTATGAAAAAACTTTTGTTTTCACTTGTAGCATTCGTATTTGGTGTTACATGTGTTTGCGCACAGGACCCAACGGCTCAGTTGCCATTGGATCCAGCAGTACGCGTTGGTAAGCTCGACAACGGCATGACCTACTTCATCCGTCACAACGAGAAGCCAAAGGGCCAGGCGAGCTTCTACATCTACCACGATGTTGGTGCTATCCAGGAGGAGGACGACCAGCAGGGTCTCGCTCACTTCCTTGAGCACATGGCATTTAACGGCACCAAGAACCTCCCAGGCAAGCAGATGATCGAGAAGCTTGAGACTATTGGTGTTCAGTTCGGTAACAACCTTAACGCCTTCACCTCATGGGACTGCACACAGTACATGATTATGGACTGCCCCGTGACCGAGGAGAACGTTGACCTCGCTCTTCTTATCCTCCACGACTGGTCACAGTTCATCGCTTTGCAGCCCGAGGAGATCGACTCAGAGCGTGGCGTAATCATGGAGGAGCTCCGTACTCGTGACGGCGCACAGCTTCGTGCACAGAACGACATGCTTCAGAACCTCTTCAAGGGTTCGCTCTATGAGCACCGTAACCTCATTGGCTACCTCGATGGCCTTAAGTCATTCGACCACACCGCTTTGGAGAACTTCTACAAGAAGTGGTATCGTCCAGAGTACCAGTGCTTGGTAATCGTTGGCGACATCGACGTTGACCAGATTGAGGCAAAGATTAAGACCCTCATGGCTGACATCCCTGCATCACCAGCAGACGCTGCACAGAAGGAGGTTATCACCATTCCTGCTACCGAGGAGCCTATCATCTCTATCTTCACCGATCCAGAGCTCACTCAGTCAAGCGTTATGATGTTTGCTCGTCGCGAGTCACTCCCTAAGGAGTATAATAATACCATGTTGGGCGTATCTATCGACTACATCAACATGTTCGTATCTCAGATGATGAACGCTCGTTTCGAGGAGATATCACAGCAGCCTGACGCTCCATTCCTTGGTGGTGGCATGTCGGAGGGTGGCATCGGTATCTGCCCAACATTGGAGGCTACAATGTTCTCTGTAACAGCTCACGAGGGTCGTACAGACGAGGCATTCCGCGCAATGTACACCGAGATGGAGCGTATGCGTCGCCACGGCTTCACCGTTGGTGAGTTCGAGCGTGCAAAGCAGGAGATTCTCCGCTGGGCAGAGCGTCAGTACACTAACCGCAACGACGTGACAAACCGCGAGTATTCACAGCGTTACTTGGATCACTATGCAGAGGGTACTCCTATGATGGATGCCGAGACAGAGTGGCAGATCGACCAGGCTCTCATCAACAGCCTCACCGTTGATCAGGTTAACCAGGCATACCTCTCAATGGTTGCTCCTAACGAGAACCTCGTAATCCTCGTTCGCTCACCCAAGAAGGAGGGTATAACTGTTCCTACCGAGGCTGACATCATGGCTATTCAGGCCGAGGTAGAGGCTGCAGAGGTTGAGCCTTACAAGGACAACACCGTTATCGAGCCTCTCATTGACCCCGCTACCAAGCTTAAGGGCTCTGCTGTTAAGGCTACCGCAAAGAACGAGTCTCTCGGCTACACAGAGTGGACATTGAAGAATGGCATCAAGGTTATCGTACGCCCATCTACCCTCAAGGCTGACGAGGTGCAGATCAACGCGCTCTCTAAGGGTGGTAAGTCAATGCTTACCGTCGAGGAGTCATTGCAGGCAGACTACCTTCCTAACGTTATGCAGCAGTCGGGTATCGGCAAGTTCTCGGCTACGGAGCTCAGCAAGCAGCTATCGGGCAAGAGCGCATACGCCTCAGTAGGCGTTGGCGAGTATGAGCACAGCGTAAATGCTGGTGGCTCACCAAAGGATATTGAGACCATCCTTCAGTTGATGTATCTCAACTTCACATCGCCACGCTTCGACCAGACCGACCTCGACAACCTCAAGAAGATGTATGTTCCATACTTCCGCAACATGGAGTCTGATCCAAGCTACATCATGGCTAAGCAGTTCAACAACACTATCTTCCAGAACAATCCTCGCCGTCAGGTGACCTCGGCAGACCAGATCGAGGGTCTTACCATCGAGGCGTTGGCAGATGCTCACTCGAAGTTGTACTCTTATGCTGACGACTTCCGCTTCGTTATCGTAGGTAACGTAGACCTTGAGACATTGAAGCCACTCGTTGAGAAGTATATCGGCTCATTGCCAGTATCAAAGAAGGTAGAGTATGCAGTTGTTGACGACGGCGTACGCATCGCTAAGGGCGAGGTTACTAACGACTTCCGCGCAAAGATGATCCAGCCTAAGGTATCTGTATACCTCACATTCTCGGGCGCAATGGAGGATAACGCAAAGAACCGTCTTATCGTTGACCTCTTGAGCCGCGCTCTTGACTCACGCTATATGATCTCTATCCGCGAGGAGAAGGGTGGCACCTATGGTGTACATGTTCAGGGTGGCATCAACAAGTACCCTGTTGAGGAGTATATGATGATGATAGTATTCGACACCAACGAGCAGTTGGCAGACGAGCTTGTTGAGATCTGCGAGGCAGAGCTCCGTAAGATTGCCGAGGAGGGTCCTTTGGCAGACGACGTAGCCAAGTCTAAGGAGTTCTTGAAGAAGAACTATGGCAATGTCTTGGAGAACAACAGCGGCTGGATGTCAGCTATCACACGCTGGTACGAGGAGGGCTACAACTATAAGGAGGAGTACCTCGGTATCCTTGAGAGCACAACGCTCGAGGATGTTCAGGCTCTTGCAAAGCAGATTCTCGAGGATGGCAACCGCACATTGGTTATCATGCGTCCAGAGGCTCAGTAGTAGCAATATGAACAAGAAATTGTAGGGCAGAGACTCTCTGCCCTACTTTTTTTTGTTCAATGAGCAATTAGAAGAGAGAAATTAGCAATAGTTGCGGGCGCTGCGCTTGGTCGGGCGGGCTGACGCCCTTGGTCGGGCGGGCTGTCGCCCTTTATCGGGCGGAGCAGAGCTCCTTAAATTTTAATCAAGCGAAGCGCCCGATGAAGCGAAGCGCCCGATGAAGCAGGCTCTGCCTGCGCCCTCCCAAGCGAAGCGCCATAAACCATCGCGGCAACGGCGTTATGGTCGTCGGCTGGGATTGGGAGTGGTTGGTTGGTTATTTTCCCTATGTTTTTGACCAACCAACCACCCATTTTCTAATATATATACACATGTATATATATAGTCATTATATATCAATATAGAGAATATATGTTTGTTGACAACGGTATGGCGTGTATTACGCCCTCTATATCTCTCAAACTGATATCTATAATAATAATCCTCATTATTATTATTCATACTGATACTATATATGTATATATTATTATTGATATTTATATTAGTTGGTGGTTGGTTGGTCAAAAACATAGGGAAAATAACCAAACAACCACTAACCATATATCATTAGGCGATTCTCTTTAGAGCCGCAATGACTGACGCGTGCGAACACTGTTTCAGGCGGAGCTGAAGCTCCTTTCTCGGGCGGGCTGTCGCCCTTAATCGGGCGGGAGCAAAGCTCCCTTAGTCGGGCGGAGCTAAAGCTCCTTGACATTTATCAAGCGAAG
>JAFVSV010000046.1 GCA_017503575.1 Alistipes sp.
AAGCTGACGGCAGGTGTATCTGCGGCTATTGTATTCATTGATTACCTTGTTGTGAAGTTGGATTACACACTATCGGAGCGTGCTGCAAAGGAGATTAAGTTAGAGGGCGCCGATGTGTCGACATTAGATATCGCGGTTATTGCTCTTCTGGCTGCGGCATTCATCGTTGTACTGTTGAATATTCGTGGGCAGGAGGCGCCTAAGGCTCTCGAGACAGAGAAACCACAGAGTAGATTTGATTACACAGATTTAATATGTCTCGGAATGGTCTTCGTGTTAATATGGATGAATATTAGGTCATACATAGTTTGCGAAAATTACGCTGAAATGAACGAGCTAAAGGAGTTTTTGCGCGAGAATCCCGATGCAAAGTCTGAAATATATGCAGATAGCTCATTCTTTGCAATCGACAAGTTCTGGGGTGTGGTATGTTTTGCATCGCTGATAGCATCAAGTGCTCTAATCCTATGCCGTAAGTATCTCTTGTCATTCTTAGCAATGACATTAGCATCATTGGGTGTCGTTCTGTTGCTCATGAATGATAGTGCACTCTTGGTAGATAATAAGTTGGTAATGGTAGTCCCATTCATCGTGGGTATCTCGACTGCACTCCTCGGTCTTAAGGCCTTGCGTGCACCAAAGTCATCAGAAGAAAATCAGGATTTGGACCGTGTGGTAGTCGCCATTGCTGGCGCTATAATGATTACCGCGATGGGGAGGAACGAGATGTTGATGTTCCTGCCTATGTATATGATAGCGGTATATGTAACAGGTAGACACAAACTCGCATCGGTAGCCTTGTCGGTGCTGATGATTATACTTGTCTCTGATAAATTACGAATGGGTGGGGATTACGAGGATATTATAAATATTGCCAAGTGGCTCTTTGTCTTGACGCCTCTCTTCTCGCCACTACGTTGGGCGTACAACAAATTGGTGGCCGCACAGTGATGACATCTCATTGATTCGGATGAATGGGGGCGTTGCTTCGAGCGACGCCCCTTTTAGTTGAAATGATGAGCATAAACCCGACAATCTACTTTGTGCTAAACGGCTCAAGCTCGATATAGCTTACGCCATTATCCATGTCGACAACCTTGATACACATAGTGTACGAAGTGCTATACTTCAGATAATCCCACTTGTAGTCGACTTGCGACTCGAGGAACTGACGCATGGAGTCGTGGCTGAGTCCTGGTATTAGCGAGAGCATACACTCCTCGTATGAGTCGTAGCCCGCCATGGCATACTTACCATCCTTAATCTCCTGAAGGTTGGCGGTCTCCATCATAGCCACATAGCAGCACCACACATCATCGCCCAGCGTGCAGTCAAATACTATGTCGTTGGTGTTTATCTCCTTGATATCGACCTCCACGGTGCCTTCACCTGCGGCCTCGGCCTCGGTATGTATCTGGACGACCTCCACGCCACCAAGCAGGTTATTCTCCTGACCCTCGCTATAATCCATAAGAGCTGCAAGGATAAGGTAGTCCGTAGACGAGCTCACGCTCATCATATAGCCCGGCACATGCTCACACATCTCGCCATTGCGCCAATCGAACGTCAGCGTACCCTCAAGCATGAAGCCGTAGGTGACAACCCAAGCACCGGGGTTTGAGGCTGTCTGGTCGTAGAGACGCTTGTCCACCACCGAGCATCGCCAATACTGACCCTCGTCGGCATTAATCCTAAACCGAAACGAGTTAGAGCCCACGTCGAGCACCTCGATAAGCTTCTCGGCACCCTCGTTATCACCCTCTGGCACGGCAGCACCCGACATCAGTCCATTGTACAACGCCTGAATGCTCTTAGATGCACCATTCTCGTCGTAGGTGAGCATAAAGTATATCGAGTAGTAGCCGTTGGCAACATCGACACTCACATAACCATCGGTAAAGCAGTAGCCATCAACACCCTCAACACCTTGTGGGATGTAGCCCGACGACTCGCTGTGGATGGTATATGGGTCCTCCGAGTTACCAAGCGAGTACTGACCGTATGGCAAGTAGCTCGACATTGTCTCATCGATGGTATAGAAGTCCAAGACTATACGGTCGCCATTGTCGCGCACGAAGGTCACATAGTAGTTAAACGGCTCGTACCAGCGGCCATCCCGTGTCTTTGTAATGGTGATATTCTCCACGCCATCAATATCTGGAAGCTCGGTGTTGTCGTCGTTATTATCGTCATTATTTTCGTCGTCGTTACCGCCACCATTGTCGTCACCCTTATGAGTGGTGAATTTCACTGGCTCCGATAGAACACCGCCAACGCTGTTGCGTGCCGCAGCTATAACATAGTATGTAGTCTCGGGCTCGAGGTTGCTAATACCAAAGATGAGGCCATTGCCAACCTCATTGACGGTCACACCCTCGTCGAACACCTTATCAACAGAGATAGCGTCGCCGTCGTAGAGCATATAGGCATACTCCTCGGCGCTCTTAGTGTGAATAGATATTTTTGCTGAGGTGTCATCCACCTCTACAAGGGTGATGTTGATGGTGGGGAGCTTTGCATCAGAGCCCTCATTCTCACAGCCGACAAGAGGCAATGCTGCAAAAAGCATTACGGCAAACAACCTAAAAAAACGATTCATATTGTTTATGTTTTAGTAATCTTAACACACTAAGTACCGACAAATATAGCAAGAATTTAGTGCGCAACAAAGAATATAGGTGCATCATATAAAAAATCTTATTACCTTTGCATAGTAGATGGTCGACGCCAAAGTGCCGAGACCCAAGCAATGGAGGCGTACGACATGGTACGCAACATACAACCACCCGCAAGATAGGATAACATAGATGCTACGAAGAGTAAAATTTCTTGTCTCGATATTTGCTATAATGGTCGCGCTGTTTCAGCTCAACCGTATAGTCTTTATCCTCTTTAACCTACGCTTCGCGGTGGGGTGCTCTGCGGCAGAGCTCTTCGAGGCGTGCATACATGGACTATCTCTCGACTTCACAACCGCGGGATATGTCACCGTGCTACCCATGCTCGTTACGATAATCACACTATGGACGCCAGCCACAAAAAATAGTCTACGCATCTGGCGCTACATACTTCTGGCATACTTTGCCGTAGTGCTAACCCTTATCGGCATTATCCACACTGGTGACATAGGCATGTTCGAGGCGTGGCAGTCGCGCATCGACGCCCAGGTACTCATATACACCCCATCAGAGATGATGGCGAGCGTAACATGGGGCATGGCGATAGCAGGCATACTATATGTTGTCGCAACCGTACTCCCCACACTATGGCTTGTGCGCTATGTCATACGTCGCTGGTTCGACACCGACTACGATGGAAACAGATATCTGCGTATCAAGATAGTATACAGCCGCATGATAGCCACCGCCGTGATGCTCATACTCTCGGGTTGCCTCTTTGTGGTTATCCGTGGTGGTCTAACACCCGCCGCAGCAAACGTATCAAAGGCATACTTCTCGCCAAAGATGTTCCTAAACCAGGCTGCCATAAACCCCGTATTCTCGTTCATGTCGTCATACATCATGGGTGCTAACTTCGACGAGTACAACTTCTACGACGAGGAGCAAGCCAAGGAGATATTCGACGAGGTGATGAGAGATGGCGATGCCGAGATGGCAAGGTGGCTCAAGTGCGATACACCCAACGTCATCATCATACTTGCCGAGGGCATGGGTCGCACCATCACCGACACATCGGAGGGCAAAGAGGAGACAACACCCAACCTCAACCGCCTCAAGACCGAGGGTATATGGTTTGAAAATCTCTACGCCAGCTCGTTCCGCACCGATAGAGGCACTGTTGCAGTGCTCAGCGGCTTCCCCGCACAGCCCAAGATGTCGATAATGGAGTACCCCAACAAGGCGGCAAAGCTCCCAGCCATAGCCCGCACACTACGCAACGCAGGGTACAGCACACGCTTCATATATGGCGGTGATGCCAACTTCACCAATACCAAGGCATACCTATATGCCACGGGTTACAACGACATTGTAGATGAGAATAGTGGCAAGTTCTCGGGGCACACCTCGAAGTGGGGATATGCCGACAATACGGTGCTCAACTACGCGGCAAACGCCATACTCGACCGCATGGCACATGGCGGCAAGTGCCACGAGGTCATACTCACATTGAGCAGCCACGAGCCTTTCGATGTACCATACCGACGCCTAAAGAGCGACCTACTCAACTCGTTCGCCTTTGCTGACGACTGCATAGGCACATTCGTAGAGCGCATTCGCCAGTCGCCATACTGGGACGACACACTGATAATCATCGTTCCCGACCACGGATACCCCTATCCCGCATCTGTGGGCAACAACTCGCCCGAGCGACACCACATACCAATGCTATGGGTTGGAGGTGCTGTTGCCGAGCCTATGGTCATCGAGGAGCATATATCACAGACCGACATTGCCGCAACACTGCTATCACAGATAGGACTACCCCACGACGACTTCGCCTTTAGTCGCAACATATCATCGCCCGACACCTCACGATTTGGATATTGGACATACAACAATGGCTTCGGCGTCATTGATTCGTTGGGCGTGACCATCTATGACTGCAATATGGAGTCGGCACTGCGCAGCGAGAACGACCCCGAGCTGCTACGCGAGAGACGAGGCAAGGCGATGCTTCAAATGACATTTCACGCAATCAAACATCTGTAAACAACAATACTATGAAGCCTTCAAAAACTCTATTTAGCACCATGTTGGCTGTCGCGATGGCGATGCTTGCAGGATGCGGCACACAGAAGAATCTATACCAGGCGAGTGTCGACTACGACATTGTAGATGGCGTCATCATCCTCGACGAGCCCGAGCGCAGCCCCGAGCAGCAGTCGATGATAGAGTTCCGCGCCGAGCCTCTCAACGTGGTGCGCGTGGGCTTCGTGGGTCTTGGCATGCGTGGTCCAGGCGCTGTCGAGCGCTTCACATATATCGAGGGTGTGGCAATCAACGCTCTTTGCGACAAGTATGTAGAGCGTGCCGAGCGTTGCCAAGCATATCTGACGAAGGCAGGCATGCCCGAGGCGATGGTCTATTCTGGCGACGAGGGGTACAAGGCCCTATGCGAGAGCGACGACATAGACCTCGTATACATAGCCACACCATGGCAGTTGCATGTCGACGTGGCGGTATATGCCATGGAGCATGGCAAACATGTGGCCATCGAGGTGCCGAGCGCCAACACCATCGAGGAGTGCTGGCGACTTGTCGATGCCGCCGAACGCAACCGCGTACACTGCACCATCCTCGAGAACTGCTGCTACGACCACTTCGAGCTCACGACGCTCAACATGGCTCGACAGGGGCTCTTCGGCGAGATAATACATGCCGAGGGTGCCTATATCCACAACCTCGAGCCATACTGGGAGCACTACGCCGACAACTGGCGTTTGGAGTACAACCAAGCCAACAATGGCGACATCTACGCCACACATGGCATAGGTCCCAACTGCCAAGCGCTCAACATACATCGTGGCGACAGACTCGACTACCTTGTGGCAATGTCAACACGCTCCATCAACGGAGCAAAGCTCACAAAGGAGCTTATGGGCATGGAGGAGTGCAAGCAGGGAGACCAGATAAATACCCTTATACGCACCGTCAATGGCTGCACCATAGATATGCAGCACAACGTGATGACGCCACGCCCATACAGCCGCATGTATCAGCTTGTGGGCACCGAGGGCTACGCCAACAAGTACCCCATCGAGGGCTACACCTTCAAGCTCGACCAGCTTCGTAGCGTTGACAAGGATGCAATGCCCGACATCGAGGATTTGAACCACCACACATTTGCCCCCGCAGAGGTCGTCGAGGCGATGACCAAGCAGTATAAGCACCCCGTGCAGCGCCAACTTGTCGAGGGCATACCACTACAAGAGTACTCGCTGACCATCGGCGGCCACGGCGGCATGGACTTTATCATGGACTACCGTCTGGTATACTGCTTGCGCCACGGTCTACCTCTCGACATGGATGTCTACGACGCCGCGGAGTGGAGCAGTATGGGCGAGCTTACGCGAATATCTATCGAGAATGGCAGCAAGCCTGTCAAGGTGCCCGACTTCACGCGTGGTGACTGGGACAAGGTCGACGGCCTAACATTCTATTTTGCAGAGTAACAACACCATAGAATATGACAAACACAAACCTTCGTAGCATCGCCGAGCACTTTGCCTTCGATGCATCAATCGTCGACATCACGACTCTCGGTCAGGGCTTTATCAACGACACATATATCGTGACCACCGAGAAGTCGCGCTACATCCTTCAGCGCAAGAACCACCACATCTTCCCCGATGTGCCAGCGATGATGGATAACATAGAGCGCGTCACGACCCACCTCAAGGCAAAGGTGGCAGCCGCTGGTGGCGACCCCATACGCGAGGTACTCACCGTAGTACGCACAAAGGAGGGTGAGCTCTATCATCGCGAAGGCGATAACTACTGGGCAGCATCGCTATATATCGAGGGTTCCGTCACCCACGACAAAGCCGACACGCCACGTCTCGCATATATGGGAGGTCGAGGCATAGGCAAGTTCCAGGCTATGCTTGCCGACTTCACCGAGCCTTTAGCAGAGGTTATCAAAGGCTTTCATAATATTCGCTGGCGTTTCGAGCAGTGGGATAAGGCATTAGCCGAAGATAGGGCGGGACGCAAGGCATCGGTAGCTGCGGAGATAGAGCAGATAGAGCGCCGCCGAGAGCAGATGCTCGCATTCTGGGAGATGGTAGAGCAGGGCGTGTTGCCCATGCGTGTGACGCATAACGACACGAAGCTAAGCAATATACTCTTCGACGAACATGACGAGGTGCTGTGTGTCATCGACCTCGACACGGTGATGAGCAGCACATCGCTCAACGACTTTGGCGATGCCATACGCTCCTACACAAATAGAGGCGCCGAGGATGACACTGACCTCGGCCGTGTGTCGATGGATATAGAGACCTTTCGCCACTATGCCGAGGGTTACCTCGAGGAGCGTGGTGCGACGATGAGCGCAAGCGAGAGAGAGTGGTTAGCATTCTCGGCACTATATATCACCTACGAGCAGGTGTTACGCTTCTTGATGGACTATATTGATGGCGATAGCTACTACAAGATAGCCTATCCCACTCACAACCTTGTCCGTGCCCGTGCCCAACACAAGCTACTTGAGAGCATGGAGGAGCAGTACGAGGCGATGAGGGAGATATGTAGACAATAGAGGCATAGAGACGCAAGGGACGGAAGAGGCGACTACGCTTAAATACTTATTTTACATGTGCAAATAGGTAAAAAGCTCCAATATATTCGACTTTTATATAAATAAAGGGTATCTTTGTAGGAAATAGGTCACATTGTGACAATAAACATGGGTGGAGTGTTCCATCCCTCACTACAACCTTTGAGCAGATGAAGGAGCGACTATCTATTTTAGACACGCTAAACCCAGACCTCGGGTCTACGGAGATGACATTAGTAAACGTCATCTTAGCACTCGTAATGTTTGGCGTGGCGTTAGGCATTAAGTTAGAGACATTCAAAGATGTATTCCGCAAGCCCAAGTCGGTGATTGTGGGCGTGCTGATGCAGTGGGTCGCACTACCCGCCGTAACGCTGTGTGTGGCATTAGCGCTCAACGCATGGATAACACCCATGATAGCATTAGGCATGATACTCGTAGCATCGTGCCCTGGAGGTAACATCTCCAACTTCATGTCATCGTATGCCAAGGGCAACATCGAGCTATCGGTGTCGATGACAGCCATAACCACAGCATTCGCGCCCATAATAACGCCTATCAACTTCTGGCTATTCGGCACACTATACTGCGACATCACAAGTCTCAATAACGAGATACCGACGCTGGTAATCCCCTATAATGACATGTTCGAGCAGATACTGCTACTCTTGGGTATCCCCATCGTCGCAGGCATGCTCTTCGCGCACTACTTTCCACATGCCACAAAGCGCCTTATGAAGCCATCGCAGATACTATCAATCATACTCTTCATGGGCATGGTTGTAATATCGTTCACCAAGGTGGTGACAGCCCTCGACGGTGCAGAGCGCATCGTCGTAGCCCTACTCATAACCTTCGCCATAGTGGTGATACACAACCTATGCGCCTTGAGCACAGGCTACTTTGGAGCCAAGCTCTTCAGACTACCGAACGCCGACCGCCGCTCGATGACCATCGAGGTAGGCATACAGAACTCGGGACTTGGACTGATACTCCTCTTCAACGAGAATATCTTCGACCCCGCGATTTGGGATAACAACGGTGGCATGCTCTTTATCACAGCGCTATGGGGCGTATGGCACATCGTCTCGGGACTTAGCGTAGCTACGCTCTTCCGCCGCTCGAAGATAGCTCAATAGCCGCTCCATAACAACAACCAACCGAAGCATCGACTATGAAACTACGATACATCATCGCGCTTGCCGCACTACTCACGACATCAACGCTATATGCACAAACGGCCGATACGGACAAGGAGCCCACAAAGAGAGAGATAGTCAAGAAGGGCTACAACTTCGGGCCTCTGCCCGCCGTAGCATTCGACGCCGACAAGGGCTTCCAACTCGGTGCGTTGCTCAACATCTACGACTTTGGCGACGGCTCAACATACCCCAACACGCGCCAACAGTGGTACCTCGAGGCATCGTTCTTCACCAAGGGTTCACAGCAATTTGTGGTGTCGTACGACAACCGTTTCCTAATACCTGGCGTACGCTGGTCGTCAGCAATAACCGTATTCAACGACAAGGCGATGGACTTCTACGGCTTCAACGGCTACATGTCCTACTATGACCACGAACGCGTCAAGTTGGGCAAAGACAAGAACGACCCCACACACTTCATCTACACGCCCAAGTATCGTGTTAACCGCCTTGCAATACTCTTCAAGAGCGACTTTGTAGGCAACATCTGGAACAGAAAACTCTTCTGGGAGGCAGGCTACCACCTCGGCTACTTCAAGCAGGGATACAAGAACCAGAGTGCACTAAACCTCGACAAGATAAATAAGAACAAAAAGGAGGGCAAAGCATTTCCCGCTGACGAGCCTACCATCTTTGACCAATACCGACAGTGGGGACTCATCTCAGAGGAGGAGGCATGGGGCGGCCTTAACAGTACCGTGCGCCTCGGATTACTATTCGACACGCGCGACAAGGAGGGAGCGCCCTCACGAGGTATCTGGGCGGAGGCACACCTCATGCTCGCACCCAAGTGGCTCGGCACGACAAACCCCTACTACCGCTACTCGGTGACCTTCCGCCACTATGTACCTATCGTCAAGAACGACATCCTCACCTTCGCATATCGCCTAAACTACGAGGGCACCTTTGGTCGCCAAGCACCCTACTACGTCATGCCATATATTACAACCGTAGGTCAAGCATACGACCGCGATGGCATGGGCGGATATCGCACAATACGAGGTATCATGCGCAACCGTGTGCAGGGTTTGGATGTGGCATCATACAACGTCGAGCTACGCTGGCGCTTTGTGTCGTTCACGCTGTGGAAGCAGAACATAGCATTCGGCCTCAGCGCATTCTCGGATGGCACGATGGTGACGAAGAACCGCGACATGACCTTCCGTGGCGAGGAGCAGTATCGCGCCGACTACGACGCCTACATGGCAAAGGGCGAGAGCCACGACCGACCACATATCACCGTGGGTGGCGGCCTACGCTTCATCATGAACCAGAACTTTATCGTCGCCTTTGAGTATGGTGCACCCGTAGGACGCCTGCGCAAGCAGGATGGCAAGGGAGCGTTCTACATCAACACGGGATATCTCTTTTAGCGTAACGACGGTATAGAGAGACGTAGAATGCAACATGAACAAATATCACATAATGCAGTCATTAACAACGCGATAACCGTTACACGGAGACTATTCGCAAAAAGATTTTAATATTTTTTTACTAAAAAGTTTGCAGAATTAAAAAATCTACCTATCTTTGCACTCGCTTACGAAAAGATAAGCAGATATAACGATGGTGCCATAGCTCAGTTGGTAG
>JAFVSV010000047.1 GCA_017503575.1 Alistipes sp.
GAGGAGGTCGAGGAGGCTGAGGAGCCAAAGAAACCTGTGAAGAAGCCTATCATAAAGCAGAGCTCGCCTACTGACGTGCGTAAGGATAAGGCACCGGTGCAAACCAAGGAGGCGGATGTACCCAAGAGTGAGCAGACGAGTGGCGAGGCAGAGAAGACCCAGACCCTCAACCAGAATGCGCTCTTTCCTGCGGCCGAGAATATCTCTACCGAGACGGTTGCAGCGGGCAATGAGTTTGCTCCCGAGGGAGAGGAGGAGAGTCACCACGGTACGGGTAAGGGTTATAACCTCGAGGGTACCGATCAGCTTGATGAGGGTCTTAGAGGGCGTGGCTTAAGGGAGGGTCTCCCTATCCCCGATACAAGGTATAACGATTCTGGAAAGGTGTTTGTCTTGGTTCATGTGGACGCTAAAGGTAATGTGACAAGTGCCGAGATATCGATGAAGGGTACGACAACTACCGATACGACGCTTTATAGGTTGGCAATAGATGCCGCTATGAAGGCCAAGTTTAACGCAAGTGATACGGGCGACAATATTTCTGGAAAGATAGAATATAAGTTTAACCTTCATTAGTAAACGCTTATGACAGCCTTGCGAAAGCTTTGTGTGACACTACTCATGCTATGTGGCGTGACGACGCTCTGGGCGCAACAGTCCGAGGGCGCGGATATAGAGTTTGCGACGAGTGTCGTGGATCTTGGCACGCTATCGCAGGATGATGAGCCTCAGGTGTTGCGCTTGTCGTATACCAATACGGGAGATCTGCCATTAGTCGTTACCGAGGTGCAGACAAGCTGCGCGTGTACCACGGTGCAGTGCGACCGCAAGAAGGTGATGCCTGGTGAGCGCGGCTCGATAGTGGTGACTATGGACCCAGCGAAGGCGCCCGATGGTACGTTCTATCGCGTGCTTAAGGTATTTTCTACGGCGCGTAGTGGCGTTAAGCATATAACGCTTAAGGCCGTTATAGAGTAAAATGTTGTAATTTCAAAAACTTCGATTATGGAGATAAAACGTCTTGTTTTCAACCCCTTCCGCGAGAATACATATATCGTATGGGATGAGACAAAGGAGTGTATAGTTGTGGATGCTGGCAATATGAAGGCTGGCGAGAATCGTATACTTAAGGAGTTTATTGAGGCTCATGCACTGAAGCCCGTGATGGCCGTAAATACGCATGGTCACTTCGACCATACGCAGGGTGTCGAGTGGCTTAAGGAGACGTACAATACCAAGTTCGCTTGCTCGGCGAAGGATAAGTTCCTTATCGACAGTACCTCGGGTGGCATGGTCTATGGCCTTAAGTGTAACACTGTGCCAGAGATAGATATCGACTTGGATACATTGGAGAGTATCTCGTTTGGTAACACCACGTTGCGTGTTATCAAGACCCCAGGCCATACACCTGGCCATGTAGTCTTGTTCGACGAAGCGTCGAAGTCGCTCTTTACGGGTGATACGCTCTTTAGGGAGAGTATCGGCCGTACCGACCTGCCAGGTGGTGACTACTCATGGATTATGCGCTCTATATTGGAGCAGATAGTACCTCTGGGTGATGATGTTACAATCTATCCGGGTCACGAAGAGAGCTCGACTATTGGCCACGAGACGCTCTATAACCCCTTCATCGTCGAGGTTATTAATAACGAGGTTAACTACAAGGGATAGCGTATGCGTATAGATATTATTACGGTAGTCCCCGAACTGTTGGCATCGCCTCTCAACGAGTCGATACTCAAACGTGCACAGGAGTCGGGACACGCCGAGATATATGTTCATAACTTGCGCGACTATACCGACGATAAGCGCCGCACGGTCGATGACTACCCCTTTGGTGGCGAGGCGGGCATGGTCATGAAGATTGAGCCGGTCTATCGCTGTATCGAGAAGCTTAAGTCGGAGCGTGACTACGACGAGATTATCTTTACCTCGCCTGATGGTATCACTTATAACCAGCACGAGGCGAACCGTCTCTCGCTGATGAAGAATATCATCATCCTCTGTGGCCATTATAAGGGCATAGACTACCGCATTCGCGAGCACCTCATTACGCGCGAGATTTCGATTGGCGACTATGTTCTCACGGGCGGTGAACTTGCGGCGTGTGTCATCGCCGACTCGGTTGTGCGAATTATCCCTGGTGCTATTGGCGACGAGGCCTCGGCGCTTACCGACTGCTTTCAGGATAACCTACTTGCGCCACCCGTATATACGCGCCCCGCGGAGTTTAATGGCTGGAAGGTACCCGACGTATTGCTCTCGGGCAACTTCGCAGAGATTGAGAAGTGGCAGGACGAGCAGGCATGGAGTCGCACCAAGGCTTTGCGCCCCGACCTTATAGAGAAGTAATCGTGTAATATAAACACTAATACAAGAAAAAGTAGCCCGCGGGCTACTTTTTCTTATCACTCTTCTCGCTCTTCTGCTTGTTGTACTCCTCGACAAGGCTCTTGCCCATGTTTACCGCTGAGCCCTCAATCGACTTGTAGGCGCCCACCGTAGCATTCTCCACAGCCTTATAGCCCTTGACTGCTCCATTCTCAATGGCCTTATAGCCGCCAACAACACCATTCTCAATAGCCTTGTAGCCGCCAACTACGCCGCTCTCAATTGCCATGTAGGTCTTGACAACGCCTCGCTTAAGGCCACCTCTCTTTTTCTTCTGTTCCATAATATCTGTATCGTTTATATGTCCATCACTCTTTAACCATGCTACCTCGTCGCGTATCGTCTCGCTATACGAACGTGGGTTGTAGCCTAACTCCTCGCGTGCCTTCGATGAGTCGAACACGTTGTTACGCGTAAGGTTGTACACCGAGAATGTTGTCATCATAGGCTTCTCGCCACGACGCTTTGCCTTGTTCTCCATCTTGGTTGCCACCATATTTGCGAGCTTGCCTGGGAGGAACATGCGTACGGCGCGACCACCACTCTCTTTCGACACGAGGCGTGCGAAGTGCCTGAAGCTCACGGCCTCGTTACCCAATATATAGCTCTCACCACGGCGACCACGCTCTACGGCTGCGATGATGCCACTCGCCAAGTCGCGTACATCGACGAGGTTGAATGTGCCCGATATGCCGATGCTCATCTCGCCATTGATAATCTTGATAAGCGTTGTGGTGGTCTCGCTTAGCGAGAAGTCGTCGGGACCCATGATGCCCGTGGGGTGTGTTATACAGGCATTGAGACCCTCGCGTGCCGCCTCTAAGACGTGCTGTGCAGCTATCGCCTTCGACTGGCTGTAACAGCCGATAACCTTCTCGGGGTCGTAGTTCTCGGGCTCGGTGATGGCTGTTCCCTTTGGTAGCTCGGGAATAGAGCCAGTGCTACCGCAATATACTAACTTCTCGAAGTTGGGGTGATGCTTACATATATCTATAATGTTGTCGGTGCCGCCCACGTTAACATCCATTACACGCTGGTCGTAGTCGGGGTTTACGGTTACGATGCTGGCGATGTGAAGCACTACGATAGGGCTGTCGTCCTCGACGGTGAATATCTTACGAAGACTCTCCTTATTGCGGATGTCGCCCTCGTAGATATCTACCTCCTCGGGGAGATACTTTGCCGCCATGTCGTTGGGGAGTACAAGGGCGCGTACATGCTGCTTGTCGTTGGTGAGCTGTCGGCATATTGTGCTGCCGAGGAAGCCTGCTGCTCCGGTAACAATATAGATCCTGTTCATGGCTATTGGGGTTTAACTGTTTTTTCTGGGTGCAAAGGTAGGGTGATTAGGAGTGCCAATAAAGGGTAGATATTCCTAATGTTTGGACTAATATTCCTATTGATGGTAATAAAAAGATAAAAAAGCAGTATATTTGTGGGACAATAGGCGTATTAGTCCAAACAAATAAGAATATTAGTCCAATGAGTGCGACATTAGCAAAGACAATTAGTGGATATATAAGTGCTGGCCATCAGGGTGTGGCATATAGCCTTGATGACGAGATAAGTATCATCGACAATCCATCGTTCGATATACTCCCGAACCACCCCTATCGCTCACCCTTTGTAGCGGCGGTATATTGCCAGGCTGGTTGTGGTCGTGGGCGTGTTAATGCCAAGACCTATGACCTCGAGCCAGGAGGCTTTTTCATCGTTCTCCCTGGTCAGATTACCGAGATGGTTGATGTGTCGGAGGATTTTCGTGCTATATATGTCCTAATGTCGGAGCACTTCACCGAGAGTCTCAGCATAGGCAACACCTTCGACTTGCGTAACATTGTCACCGAGCGTCCCTATATACTCCTTGAGGAGCGTGCGCGACAGGCGTTGGAGGGCTACTTGGCGATGTGTATGAACATTATACCTATCGAGGAGCACCCTCATCGTTTGGAGGTCTTGCGCCTCTTAACGCGTGCCTTCTTCCTCGGCATGGGCTACTTCCTCCACGACCAACAGCGTGGCGATAAGGGGCAGACGCGCCAGGCAGATATCACCTCGGAGTTTATTCGCCTTGTGGAGAGCCACTACCGTACCAATCGTGACCTTACGTTCTATGCCGATAGGATGGGACTTACGACAAAATACCTGTCGACAGTTGTCAAGGCGTCGAGTGGCAAGAGTGCTGTGGCGTGGATCGAGAAGTATGTCACGCTCGATGCCATCACGCAGCTCACATCTACGGAGCGCACCATAAAGCAGATAGCCTACGACCTTAACTTCCCATCGCAGTCCTTCTTTGGCAAGTACTTCGCGCGTGTTGTGGGCATCTCTCCCGCGGCATATCGCGAGAGTGAGCGTGCGAAGTAGCGATAAACTATGGTGATTATGGCCCATACTTCGAAATAAAAGTGTATCTTTGTAACCAAAACCAAGAGAGAATGAGATACTACGTTATTTCGGGTGAGCCCTCGGGCGACCTGCACGGCAGCAAGCTGATGCGTGGCATACGTCATCACGACGGTGCTGCCGAGTTTCGCTTCTGTGGTGGTGACCGCATGGCAGAGATAGGTGGCAAGGATGGCATGCTCTACCACTATAAGGAGATGTCCTTCTTTGGCTTTGTGCAGGTGGCGTGTAACCTACGCACCATCTTTAGACAGATTGCCGCCGTAAAGCGCGATATCGAGGAGTTTCGCCCCGATGTTGTCATACTTATCGACTATCCAGCCTTTAACTTTCGCATTGCCAAGTGGGCAAAGAGGCGTGGCATAAAGGTGTACTACTACATAGCGCCCAAGGTGTGGGCATGGAAGGAGCGTCGCGTGAAGCGCCTACGCAAGGATGTAGACCGCCTATATACAATCTTCCCCTTTGAGACAGAGTACTTCCGCAGTAAGGGCATCGAGCCCATCTTCTGTGGCAACCCCCTTGTCGACGATATAGCAGAGCGCCGTGCCGCAATGCCATCGCGCGAGAGCTTTATCGAGGATAATGGTCTCGATAGCAGACCTATTGTAGCCCTGCTCGCTGGTAGCCGCGTCTCGGAGATTAAGGCTAATCTGCCACTTATGATTGACATAGCGCGTCGCTTCCCGAACTACCAGTTTGTGGTTACGGCCGTAGGGTGGATTGATAGTGCGTTGTACGACCGCTATATCAATGTTGAGGGCGTAGATAACGTTCGCTATGTATGCGATAAGACGCAGGTGACGCTCGCTATGTCGGAGGCTGCCATCGTCACGTCGGGTACGGCGACTCTTGAGACAGCTCTGATGGGTATCCCAGAGGTTGTGCTCTACCGCATACCATGGCTCTACGAGAAGCTGAAGCCATACTTCCTGAAGATACCATATATCTCGCTCGTCAATATAAACCTGAACCGCGAGGCTGTACGCGAGATAGTGCGTTCGAAGCTCGACATGCGCGAGTCGTGTGCCGAGGTGGAGGCTATATTGAAGGGCGGTGCGAAGCGTGAGGCTATGCTTCGCGACTTCGATGAGCTAAGTGTGATGATGGGTGATGAGGGCGCCAGCGAGCGCTTTGCCGAGGATATCGTAAAATCGCTTAAGGCATGAAACTGATACACATTGTAAATAACTATAACGCTACGGATGCTGTGCCTCGCTACTACCTTAAAGCCGACACAGCGCTGCTGCGTAATAACGACGCCTTCTACATCCCCGAGGGTGTTGGGCGTGTCGTGGCAGAGCCACATATCGTCTTGCGCCTGTCGCGCCTTGCGAAGTGCGTAGGCGAGCGCTTTGCCTCGCGATGCGTGGATGCTGTGATGGCAGGCGTTAGCTTCACGCAGAGCGATATGCTCGATGAGGCACGCCGCATGGGACTACCCTGGGATGAGGCTGTGGGCTTCGACCACTCGTCGGCACTATCGCTCGACATGTTACCACGCGATGCTATGCTTATGGGTGCTACCTTTATGATTAACGATGAGGTGCGTGCACGCATAAATATTGCTGACATGGCATTTTCGACGGATAGGGTAATCAGCCACCTCTCGGAGTGTATGACACTGCGCATTGGCGACCTTGTATACTTGGGCGCTCCCGAGCAGTTCGATGTGAAGATGGGTGATAACTACAAGGTGGTGATTGGCGATAAGGTGCTTCTAAACTTTGATATTAAGTAGTGTATGCAGCGACATATAGAGATAGAGGATTTTAACTACGACCTTGCGGACGAGCGCATCGCGAAATTTCCACTCGCAGAGCGCTCGAGCTCGAAACTTTTAGTATATCGCAATGGTGCCATTGATGAGGCTCACTTCCGCGATATAGCATCCTACCTCCCCGAGGGGGCACTCCTCGTATTTAACAATACGCGTGTTGTGCGTGCGCGACTCGTCATGCACAAGGAGTCCGGGGCGCGTATCGAGGTCTTTTGCCTTGAGCCTCACGCCCCAGCTGACTATGAGCGTGCCTTCCAGCAGCGCGAGGTGTCGGAGTGGAGTTGCATCGTCGGCAACCTTAAGAAGTGGAAGGAGGGCGAGGTTGCCATATGCTTCGAGCATGAGGGTGCGGAGCATAGCCTGCGTGCCGAGATTGTTGAGCGTGGTACACGCGAGCATATCGTGCGCTTCCGTTGGTCGGCAGATTGCACCTTTGGTGAGTTGTTGGAGACACTTGGCCGTATACCCATCCCGCCATACCTCAACCGCGATAGCGAGGATATAGATAATACGCGCTACCAGACTGTCTACGCTCGTTACGAAGGCTCCGTAGCGGCACCTACGGCAGGACTGCACTTCACCGAGGAGCTTATGGCGTCGATGCGCGATAGGGGCTTTGGCTTCGAGGGCGTGACGCTCCATGTGGGCGCTGGTACGTTCCTTCCCGTCAAGGCGGAGAATGCCGCCGAGCACCCTATGCACACCGAGCACTTCTCGATAACGCGCACTACCATCGAGTATCTTGAACGGTCGTATGGCCGTATTGTGGCTGTTGGCACAACGTCGGTGCGTACGCTCGAGTCGCTTGCGGCCTTGGCATGGCGTATTCGCCAGTCGGGAACACCCGATACGGAGCGCGTGGTGGGGCAGTGGGAGCTCTATGACATTGACCCTGCGTTCGATGGTCGCGAGGTGCTAACCACGCTCCGTGAGTATATGGAGGCTAACGATATCGAGCAGCTGAAGGCGGCAACGCAGATTATGATTACCCCCTTGGGCTATCGCTTCCGCGTAGTGCGATATATCGTAACGAACTTCCACCAGCCAAAGTCGACACTACTGCTCTTGGTCAGCGCCTATGTCGGTGACGATTGGCACCGCATCTACGACTACGCCCTTGCGCATGACTTCCGTTTCTTGAGCTATGGCGACTCGTCACTGCTGATGGTAGAGTAGATAGGTCAATAGATAAGATAAATCCTCGCTGTGTGGCGAGGATTTATCTTATCTGTCTCATTTATACTTACTCGTGTGTGACGTTAATAGGAGTGATAATATAGCCATACGAGTAGCTGTCGTCAAGCATGCGGTACTCGTCGTGTGGCGTAGCACCCCACGAGGTGTCGCCACCCAGACCACGCTGCTTGAGGTCTACATGCAATACAACCTCGCGGCGAGGCTCTATATCCGAGTAGTGCATCTGTTTCTTCATGCCAAGGCCTGCGTCGAGGTCCTCCGAGCGGTATGGCATAGCGCTGATACTCAATGGCTGCACGCCCTCAACGCGGATGCCTATGCCCTCGTCGTTGGTGAGCTCCAACCAGCGTACATCGCTCTTATTGCCTGACTCCTGTGGTCGAACGTATGGGAAGAGTTGCTCGTTGGTAGACTGCTCGTAGAGACCCAAGAATGCCGACTCTTTTCTATCGGCGTAGTTCTCCCATGGGCCACGGCCATAGTACTTGAGATTGGTATAATCCTCAGTGAACATCATACGCATGCCGAAGCGTGGCATCTCTGGCACATACTCGCCATCGCGCTTCCACTCCGCCTCGACCTGCAACGAGCCGTCGGCGCGGAAGGTGTAGGTCATGGTGTAGTACGACGGTGCATCCACCAAGTAGTACTCGCTCTTGACGACTAACCTATCCTCATACTCCTCGACGCTACCACCAAGCGACTTACGGCGGTTTGTGCGCCATACGTTGGCTGTGCGCTGCAAGCCCTCGCCCCAGTCGTTATCGGTCATGGCACGCCAGAACCATGGCTCGGGGAGCTCCTTCATAAGGTGACGCCCATCTGAGACATAGCCCGTAAGGCCTCCTGTGCGCGTGCTGAACTGAACGGCCGTAACGCCATTGTGTGCTACAATCCAACCCTCGCCTCGCTCAATCTCAATCTTACCCTCGGGTAGTGCTGTGGGGAATGTGTATGGCTGAAGTACGAACTGCTCTTCGGCGGCGATATGTCCCTCGTTTAGAAGTTCGGGCTTCTCGTTGCAGCAAGCATAGACGGTTAGCGTCCACTCGCCATCTGTTTCATCTATTGTGTATTCGATAGGTATCTCGACGCTCTTACCAGCGGGGCAGCGTGGGCACTCTATGCCCTCGACAGTTGCTATGTTCTTGCCATTGTGGTCGACATAGTAACAGATGTTGAACTCCGAGAGGTCGGTGTCGTGCGTGTTGTTGAAGACGCGTAGTCGCTTGTTGCCAGTAAGCTCGAACTCAATATCCTGATACACCTTGCGTACCTCCATGAGTCCTGGGTGTGGTGTGCGGTCAGGTAGTACAAGACCATTGCAGCAGAAGTTTTCGTCGTGCGTGTACATCCATGCGCCAAAGTCACCGCCATAAGCCCAGTAGTGGCGACCGTCACGACCTACGGCATCGATGCCCTGGTCTACCCAGTCCCAGATGAAACCGCCCTGCATGTGTTTGCTTTGTGCCATCACGTCGAAGAACTCGCGGAAGTTTCCCGTAGAGTTGCCCATTGCGTGGGCGAACTCACACATTATATATGGCTTTGCGAGACTCTCGCGCTCTGCGTATGCTCGGAACTCGCCAAAGGGTGGGTACATAGGACAGATGATGTCGGTGTGCTCGCCGCCATAGGCCTGCTCGAGCTGTACAGGGCGTGTCTTGTCGCGCTCGTGTATCCAGCGGTATGCCTCGCCATATACCTCACCATCGCTACTCTCGTTACCCATAGACCAGATGATGACCGAGGGGTGGTTCTTGTCGCGCTCCACCATCGAGCGTATGCGGTCGTGGTGCGCTCCCTTCCACTCTTCGCGGTGCGAGGGGTGGAAGTCAGGGTATGACTCCTGATATCCTGTGCCGCAGCCGTGAGCCTCGATGTTAGCCTCGTCGACAAGTAAGATGCCATACTCGTCACATAGGTCGTACCACTCGGTAGGCTGTGGGTAGTGGCTGGTGCGCACTGCGTTGATGTTGTGGCGCTTCATAAGGGTGATATCCTTGAGCATAAGCTCTCGGTTGACGACATGTCCCGTGGCGGGGTTGTGCTCGTGCATGTTGACGCCATTTATCATCAGTCGTCTGCCGTTGAGTAGCAGCACGCCATCCTTAATCTCCACCTTGCGGAAGCCTGTGCGGCACGATGTGGCCTCGATGACCTTGCCACTCGCATCCTTAAGTGTCACTACCGTGGTGTATAGGTTTGGCTTCTCATGGCTCCAGCGCTTCACCTTCGCAACTTTGAAGCTGAATGCGATGTCGTTCCTGTCTGTCACCTCGACACTCTTCGTAGCTCTCGATACAACTCTATTGTTGGCATCGACCAACGCAAGCTCGACGCTGCCCTTGAATGGCTCGCTGTCGATGTTATCTATCTGCACCATAGCCTCGTAAAGACCTGTCTTGTAGCTCTTGTCGAGGTCGCCGATGACGAACATGTCGGCGATGCGTGCCCTATCCACCGAGTATACCTTAACGGCGCGGTCGAAGCCCGAGAGACGCCAGAAGTCCTGATCCTCGAGGTATGAACCATCCGACCAGCGGTAGCCCTCGATAGCCAATACATTACTACCTGTGACTGCCATCTCTGTGATGTCGAACTCGACGGCTGTCTTCGTACCTTCTGAGTAGCCCACCTTCTCACCATTAACCCAGATGTGCATGGCTGCCAAGCCCGACTCGAAGTGCAAGATTATGCGTCGACCATCCCACGCCTCGGGTATCTCGAAGGTGTGACGATAGCATCCCGTAGGGTTGTCGTCGTGAGGTATGTAGGGCGGGTTAAGAGGGAAGGGGTAGTTTACATTGGTGTATATGGGGTATCCATATCCCTGCAACTCCCAGTTGCCTGGCACGGCAATACTCTTCCACATGCTGTCGTCATACTCCTTGCTCCAGAAGCCCTCGGGACGCTCGGCAGGCGTTTTTGTCCAGTGGAAGCGCCACTCGCCACTGATGTCCATGACCCATGGCGTGTCGCCACGCTTGAGTGCCTCGCCAGCATCGGCATAGGGCGTGAGCGTTGCGCGTGAGGGTAGCTTGTTTATGGCGTATACCTCGGGTTGCTCCCAGTAGGGTGTTGTCTCCTGCGCCATGACCGTGAGGACGGTGATTAGGGCGCAGATGGTGCTAAATATCTTTTGCATACTATTTTATTATAAGGTCATTAACATTAATCTTTGGAACGTAGTGTACGCCATTCTCGCGGTAGTAGGTCAGCGTGTCGCCCTCGTTGCAGGGCTTGAGTTCGATATGCTCTGCGGGCTTGCCAATGGCTAATACTAATAGAGGCTCGTAGGGGAGTTTCAGTAACTCGCTTATAGGCTCATGGTCGAAAGCACCGATGCAGATGCCGCCAAGGCCTATCTCAACGGCTTGTAGAAGCATCGACTGCGCGACAATGCCGAGGTCAACATCCACATATTTCGACTCCTCCACCGTTGAGCATATCACAATGAAGGCGTTTGGCTCGGTATCTGCAAAGGGCAGGTGAAGCTCTGGCAGGGCGCCCCCGAGGCGTATATGCTTAAGCATAGCCCTCGCCTCGTCATCCATGACGGGGCGGAAGCGTAGCACCTGCTGGTTGCGTGCCGAGGGGCAAAGCGTTGCCACCTCTATGATGCGGTGTAGCTGGTCTTGGCGAACGGCGAATGAGGTGTCGTAGCCGCGATAGCTGCGGTTGCGCACGAGCAGAGAGCGTAGCGTCGCCGTGCGTCGCTTCGTAGGTTGCTGCGCGAGGTAGTCCTCCATACGTTTCTCGAGATAGTTATCTGCCATGGTAGTTGAGTTTTCGACAAAGATACAAAATTTATCTTGTAATGTAAATAGCCCATGGCGATGATGGCATAGAAAATGCACTACGAAGCGTAAAATTATTGTCGTATGAAGAAGGGATGTTTCTTAAGTGTTGTGGTGGCATTTCTCGCCACTCTCGGCTGCAATGCGCAGCCACGCTCCATAAATCGCACCACGGTGGGCACCGTAGACCTTAAGCGCTATATGGGTCGTTGGTATGAGATAGCACGCTTCGACCACTCGTTTGAGCGCCACTTGGAGAACTGCGAGGCATACTATACCCTGCTTGATGATGGTACAATCTCGGTTACCAATAGCGGCATATCGTCGAAGAGTGGCGAGCGTAAGATGTCTATTGGCAAGGCAAAGCCTGGAAAGCAGGCGGGGCAATTGCGCGTATCGTTCTTCTGGATATTCTACTCGGACTATAACATTCTCGCCCTTGGTGACGACTATGAGTGGGCGCTTGTTGGTAGCCACTCACCCAAGTACCTATGGATACTATCGCGCACGCCACACATAAGCGAGGCTACGCGCGACCATATTCTCGGCATTGCTCGCATGCGCGGCTACGATACCGACGAGCTTATATGGGTCAAGCAGTAGACTCGAGGGAGGATGTAAGATGAGATAGGTGCACTATATAAGAGAGTTTCAGGGAGATATCAGAGCGGTTTATGCGTACCTCTCTGATATCTCCCTGTTATCTCTCTGCCTTTTTAGTTTAGTTAGTCGTGTGCTTGGTTTTCGTAGGAGTTAGCCTTGCCTCGGAATGTGCCTCGGATATTGTTACCATTGTCATCCTTGCCATCAACCGTGAGAACATAGTCATCGCCATCCTTCTCAATCTTGATAGTTCCGGCGGTAAAGGGCGCTGCAAGCGACATATCAAGCTGACCACTTACGCACTTCGCATACCATGCGTGGAGCTGCATCGAGTCGTCACGCAAACGACCAGCAGGGAAGGTGTAGTCCCATGACTCCGCTTTGGGGTCGAGCAGCGTGTACTCGCCAACGAAGCCATCCTTATTCTCGAAGCCGCCATTTGAGCGTGGCACGAGGAAGTCGAACAGAAGGTATACACCCGAGAAACCGTTGCGCTTCTCAATCATGTGTACAAACCATACGTCGCTCTCCGAGTCGTACCAGTTACCACGGTAGATGGGCATAAACTCACCACCCGTAACGTCGAACTCTATATCCGAGGTGTACTGGCTTACGGGGTAGATGTCGGCAAACGTAGGCTCTGTGTAGTCCTCCATGATGCAGTTGCCGTGGTACTCTACATGGTGTACCTCGCCATTGAAGAACGTTACATCGGCGATGATGCTATCCTCGGTAACGGTGAGTGTACCGGTCTTGAACGACTGGTTGTTTGCCAACTCTCGGTTATCGTACATATAGCTGCAATCCATATGTGCGTCAATTGTGCCTGGCTCGCCTGTACGCTGGTGGTCGAGAGTGTAGGTGCCCACAGGTACACGGCGTGGTGAGTCGAATGCTGCACCACGCTCCGAGTATATGTCGAAACGGTACTCGCATGCACCGTATGGCACCGATACGAGGCTCTCGGGCTGCATGTTCGATAGGATGACAAAGTAGTCGTGACCACGCGTCTGCATCTTGCCATAGTATGAGCCACCAACGTGTGTAGCGTTGAATGTCTTGTCGTATGGTGTTGTGCCAGCCTGCTTTACCATAACCATAAAGCTGTGGTTGCCCGACCATACCTTGATAGTAGCCTCACGAGCATTGCCAGTGTTGGCCGCTACGTTGAATGTTACCTCCAAATCCATGGGGTGTACCGTAACGTCTGTAATCCACTCTACGGCTGTTGCTGCCTCGGGCGTCGGGAACTTCTTTTTACTGCGTGTAGCCTCGCTGATATTCTCAAAGTCGTAGGTAATTGTACCCTCGCCACCATCCAAGCCGAAATTCATGACCGACTCCGATGTTAGCTTAATTTTGAGGTTGTCGTAGTTTGCCTCGGGCTCATTTGGCTCACAAGCGGCAAATGCTACTGCCATAAAAGCAAATAGTGTAAGTAATCTTCTCATGTTAGGTTATTGTGTTTTAGGTTCTTGCTATTTGTACTCGTGTGCTGCTGTGCCGTCTATTTCACACATGGCGGTGTCTATAACCTCGTAGCGGTTGTCGAACTCGTCGTTGGGTGATGATATCACGGCTATAAGTTTGAAGTTCTCGCTTTTCCACGCTGCGGCCTCAAAGAGGTCGAACTGATATACGCGGCTCATGGTTGTGTTGGCCTGAATGTAGCCGAAGTCGACACCCGAAATGTCGCTCTTCGAAGCATCCGTCAGGCAGTCGCGCAAGACGCTATGATGGGTGTTCATCCACTCTGCGGTGCCTCCCGACTGCTTGGCATATATGTCGTCTTCGAGTACCCACAGTGCGAGGTGAATGTTCTGCGCTACGGCACTCTTAACTTCGACGTTTACAATGTACTTGCCATCCTTGATTGTTGCTGCAAGGGCAACCGATGCCGAGGGGTTCTCGTCCCAATACTCGTCAATCTTCGTCTTCATGTGACTTGGTGCGGCGGCGAAGTTGCGGCAGTAGTTGAACGTGGCGCTGGGATATCCCGTAAGAGGCATATAGCTTGAGCTGCATACCTCCTTGTAGTAGCTCCAGAAGGTCTTTGATGCCGACGAGTAGCACGCCTCGCTCTGGTTGTACGAGTAGGCATACACGACATTGAACTTGTTGCCGTAGCTCTCGTCCTCCTCCAACGACTTAAGCACAGACTTCATATTGGGGCAGTAGCCACAGCCAACACCCGTATGGTCAACGATAAGAAGGCGCTGGTTGAAGTCGTAGCTCTCTGGCTGGGCATCCTCGGGAAGGTATGGGGTGTACTCGGGTATCACGTTTACGGTGAGCACCTTCGATGTACGGTTGTTATACGTTGCGTAGAATACTCGCTCGGCAACCTCTGCAGGGGTGTATGGGTTTGTGACCTCACTCTTGGTGTAGTAGTCGTAGATGGTCGCCTCCGAAGTTACATCCTCATCGGCATACGCAACGCTGAAGGTGATGGTCTCGCCGCAGCGAATAATTGTGCTGTTAGCTGTTAGTATGGGTAGAAACTCGGCAGCCTTCTGCTCGATGGTAGCCTCGGCACTCTTGCCCGAGTACGCGAGTGTTACATGACCTGTGCGCTTCTCCTCGACATTGCTGCGAGCTACGGTATAGCTAACAGTGCCATCCTCTACCGCATCGATAGTTATCCACTCAACATCCGTTGTCACCTCGGGCATAGCACCCTCCTCGTCACACTCGAGCATGTATGTTACCTTACCTGTGCCTCCCGTAGCCTCGAATATGCTCTTACGCTCCGAGGTTATAGAAAGGCGCACATCGCCCGATGCAAGTGCCTCGTTCTGCTGAATAGCAATAGATAGATTCTCGGCACCAGCATAGCTTAGCGTTACGATGCCTATGCGCTGCTCATCAGAGTTGTTGCGCTCGACGCTGAATGTTAGCTTCTCGCCAACCATGAGGTTTGTAATCCACTCGCTATCGGCCATAGCCTTAAGCTCAACGCCCTCCACGGGGTTGATGATAGAGTAGCCAAGCTCCACTGCGCCACCTGCTGCAGGCATGGTGACAATACCCGAGGGAGTTACCGTAATCTCGGGTGTTAATGGCTTCTGCTCGGGAGTAGGCTCCGATGTCTCGCACGCTGCGAACATAAGGCTAACGAAGCCAAAGAGTACAAACAATCTTCTCATATATGCTTATGTGTGGTTGGATTATTCGGGGTTTGTAATGGGGTGACCCATAATTGCTATCTCGCCAATAGGGCCTGCGTAGTGTGCCTTGACCACATGGTTGTGGATGCTCTCTACATCTACGGTGATATCGTAGCCACCCGAGATATGCTTGATTACCATTGTGCCGCTCTTGAGCTTTGTCTTAAAGCCGTCGATGCGTATGTCATACTCGTTCTCGAGGTTGAAGTTGTAGCCACCATCATTATCGTCGTCAACATAGTATGTAGCCTCTGGGATGATGTTATTCTCGGCATCCTCACCACAGTAGAAGTCGAAGAATAGCTCAAGACCATCGCCCTTAAGGTTTATCGCAAAGTTTGTAGTGCTGAATGCTATGCCTGTTGCCTCCACCCAGATCATGGGCTTTGCGCCTGCTGGCATTAGCCATACACTCGATAGGTCGGCGCGATAGTAGATGTCGTACTTTGCGTCAGCCTCGACCTCTACCTTAATCTTTGTGTCGCCCTCGGCTACTGCAATCTGCTCCTCAACGGCGTATGTTGCATCCTCCTTGGCGCCAAACACCTTCTCGTCCTCGTTCATGCGGATGTCGAACTCGGCAGTGGTGTCGTTGAACTTAATGCCCTTGGCTACCATATACCTCTTATCGGTGGTTAGGCGCATCTTCTCACCCTCGAAGTTGCCGTATACCTCGTACAAGTTCTCGCCTGGAGCAAGTGGCTCCATTGCCTCCGCAGGACTCTTGCCCTCGCTCATAATATAATAGGTGTCCTCCTTGGCGTTGAGGTATATATCATACGTTCCAGCCTTGCTAACGCGTATGTCGCTGCCAAATGACTGTGCTGTGTAGAAGTAATCTGGATTGGCAGGCTGACCGTTGCCACCGCGGTTTTGGGCATTGTCGCCATCCTTGATGAATTTGAACTTGTCTTCGGTCGTAAGCTTCACAGCCTTAGCTGCGTAGTAGCCGTCAGCCTCCTCCATTACGATAGTCTTCGCTGCATCCCACTCGTTCATCGTACCTACGATGCCCCAGCCCTTGAATGGAGTGTCGATAGATTGCTTTATGAGTACTATGAACGATAGCTCGTTATATGTTGCAGTTATTATCGCCTGACGCTCCTCGCCAGTGTCGTTCTTCGCTACGGTGTAGTGGATGTCGTCTTTGAGCATCACCGACTCTGCAATCTCAATCCACTCGGCGTCACACTCAATCTTGAGTGAGGCTATCTCGCCCGTAATCTCACTCTCGCTATCTATCTCACCAGGAGTGTAGGTGTATGTAATTACACCCTCGCCACCATTGATATCATACTCGACGACAGCATCCGATGTGAGCGTAAGCTCTGCTATGATAGGAATTTGGGTAGGTGTGTCCGACTCTTTATTGCATGCTACAAATAGCATTGGTAAAGCAAAAAGTGCGATAAGTAGGTTTTTCATAGTTATAGTTTATCGTTGTTATCAGTTACAATTTGTGTTACTGTTATAGCACCCCGTCATACTCCAACTGTGTGCGTATCTTTGCCCAATTGATAACGGGTCGGCGTGCCCCATCAATAAAGCGTATGGGGCAGCCTACCGCAGCATCGTCGATATACAAGTCGGCATATACCTTGGGTGACGTTGTCCACTCCCTCTGTTCGGGGTTCTCGTTTATGGCCCAGAGCTCTATCTTGCGATCCTTGAACCACTTGGCTGCGGCATTGAGCAAGTCGCCCGAGCGCATCGTGAAGAGTATTAGTCGGTGACCCTTGGCGTTGAGCTTGCGCAATACATCTACCGCTCCCTCCACATCCATGCCTACGGCAGGGTACTCATGCTCGACACAAGTACCATCGAAGTCAACAGCTATAATCAGACTATCTCGCTTTGCCATGGTTAACGCTTCTTAAAGAGTCTTTTTACGCTGCGCCAACGACGCTTCCACATTGGGGTGTCGTCATCATCGTAGTTGTAGCCGTAGCCATAACCATAACCATAGCCGTATGAGTTCTTGGTGAAGGTCGCACCATTATATAGGATACTCATGCTGTGTATCTTCTTATCTCGGTGTAGTGCCTCGATGTCGGGTAGCTGACGGCGGTCGAGGTTGCCCTGACGCACTACATATATGGTGTGGTCTACATAGCGGTCAATAACCATAGCATCAGCAACAGCAAGTGCTGGAACACTGTCGATGATAATATAGTCGTAGCTGCCACGGAGCTCCTCGATAAGGGCGCACATGCGCTTCGACATCAGCAACTCTGTTGGGTTAGGTGGCTGGGGACCTGCGAACATAATGTCGAGGTTTGGCGTTGTGTCGCTGTGTGTGATAGCGTCGTTGAGTGACTCGATGCCACCTGTGAGGTAGCTTGTCACGCCTCGGCGGTCATTACGACGTCCCATCATCTTGGTGAATGTGCGGCGACGTAGATCGAGGTCTATCATGAGCACACGGCTACCAGCTATTGCAAGCGTTGTGGCGAGGTTGCTCGCAACGTATGTCTTGCCACTGTGTGGTACCGACGAGGTGAGCATTATAACCTTTATAGGGTTGTCGACCGACATGAAGCTGAGATTGGTGCGCAAGATACGGAATGCCTCAGATGTCATGTCACGGCCATCCTCACGAACAACAACGCTTCCATGTGATACCTTGCTGTCGTGGCGAGGTACGATGCCAATCATAGGGATGGATAGCGCCTCCTCTACCTCCTTGTGCGAGCGTACCTTGGTATTGAGAAGCTCGCGGATGTAGAGAATAGCAAATGGCACTACCAAGCCAATGATGATAGCTATCAAATATATAAGCCATGGCTTGGGGCTAACAGGTATGTCGCTACCATGAGCGCGGTCGATGGTGCGGGCATTGCTCTCCACCGTGGCGCGCGTAATCTTATTCTCCTCGCCCTTCTCCTTGAGGTAGATGTATAGCTGCTGCTTTACCGACTGGTCACGCATGATTGCCATAAGATCCTTCTCCCTGTTGGGTGAGCTCTTCATCGTTGTGTATACAGTGTCAAGCTCCTTGGTGATGCCCGAAATCTGAACCTTGAGACCCTCGATATAGGTGTTGAGCGACACGATGATAGTCTTGCGCAAATCCTTGAGCTGACTCTCCATGTCGGTGATTACAGGGTTGTTGTCTGAGTATGCCTTCAAACGCTGGAACTCAAGTACACCCTTGTTGTATGTCTGTATGTCGCTTGCCAACGATGTGTTGCCACTGCCTCTCGATGTGATATCAAATGCGGGCATAAGGCTGATACTCTCGCTATTAGCCGTGGCAGTCTCGAGCACATACTCGGCTACCGAGAGTTCGAAGTTAAGCGATATGGCTTGCTCGTTGAGACGTGCTATCTCGTTGCTAATCATCGTAGCCTCATTCTCGGGGCTATATAGTTGATTGTCCTGCTTGAAGTTAGCAACGTCGCTATCGGCAATGTTAAGCTCCTCGCTGAGCGTTGCTAAACGCTCGTTGATAAACTGCTCAGTGATATCCGATATCTTCTGCTTCTCACGGATAGCATCCTCGTGGTAGGCATCGATGACACCATTGATGACATCCTCGGCGCGGCGAGGTACCTCGTCGACGATTGTGAGGTTGATGACTGACGACATCTTGTCGGCAATCTCGCACTTCAGCTTGCCACGATACTTCTCGATGGCGTTGTTGAGCGTGTTGCGCGATACGTTAACCTCCAAGTGCTTGTACTTCTCGAATGCCTTTGTTGGGGTCATGACGATATCGCCCAATGGTGTAGCGATAGTATCACCCGGCATCACCGTAGCCGAGAACGAGCCAGTTGAGAAGTTCTTGATATTGGCTGAGCCGTCGTCATTCATAGTGTAGGTGAACGAGCCGCTCTTCGATGGCGATAGCGTCAAGAAGTGCACCTTCATAGGGGCGCGACCATAGAGGTCGGTAGTTCGTATCCTGCCCTTGGTCGTATATGTCGTCGCCAGGTCATACTTGCGAACAACCCTCTCCATAAGTGTGCGTGACTGCAAAATGTATATCTCGTTATCCACCGAGTGACGACCCATGACACCCGCAATATCGCTGAAGGCAGCAAGCTCGGCTCCCGTACCCTTACGCGAGTCCTTGATGAGTATTGATGCCGTACGCTGATACTTTGGTGGGGTGTAGTGTAGGTAGTACTTGGCGGCAAAACCGCATACCAAAAGTGCAATTACAAACCAATACCAATTGGATAGTATTAGCTGCACATAGTCTCTGAACGTGAAGCGTGACTTCGATGCTCTCTTTTCGTTGCTATCCTTAGTCTCTGCCATTATGAAATATCTTTATTTTATTACTTATTCGTTAACTTATTTGATTACTTCTTAACTACGGTGATTACAAGTGTAGCTACGGCTATCGCTGTCGACGCTAACGATATCCAGAATGAACGATTTTGGTTAATCTCCGAGGTCGCTGCCTTATACTTGTTGGGGCTGACGATGATGACATCGTTCTGCTCGAGATAGTAGCATGGTGACTCGAATGTAGATGCCGAGCGCAGGTCGAGCTTGGTGACTATATTCTTGCCATTGCACTCGCGAACTACGGCAACATCCTCACGCTTACCATAGATAGTCATGTCGCCAGCAAGAGCTATCGCCTCAAAGATGTTAATCTGGTCGCGGTTGATGCTGAAACGACCAGGCTTATTAACCTCGCCAAGGACCGATATCGTGAGGTTGGCAAAGCGTACGTTCACCTGTGGGTCGGTCATGTAACCATTATCTATTATGGTGCGCTCGATGCTTGTTGCAAGCTGCTCGCGCGTCATGCCAGCACAATATACCTTGCCGATAATAGGCATGTCGACATATCCTTGCTCGTCGATGGTTAGCACCTGGAGGCTATTCTCGGTAGCCGTACCATTGGCACCCACCGTACCGCTCAATGAGTTGAAGCTCGTCGCCGAGTTAAAAGGCACGGCGAGCTCTGGGTTTTTGTTGTTCACCACAATGGTGATTTGGTCGAGGGGCTTAAGACGTATGATATAGTTGTCGGGCAACGTTATCTCGGCGCCGCTCTCTACGTCCTGAAGGTAGAGTACCTTCTGCTGTGCTGTACAAGCACTAAATATTATGACTACTGTAAGTAGTAAAAACTTAATGTACTTCATGGTAGAAGATTTTATGTTTACACTAACCTCTTTATTAAACTCATGCGTGTGCGCATAAATCGTGCAAATATAGTAAATTTACTATAAAAATAGTATGAGTATGCATAAAAAAAGCGACACGTTTGTTTTTTTACTCGTGTCGCTATTGTGAACTTCCTGTTAGTTGTTGTCCAACCACTCCAAAAAGTCGGACGTACGGCTGCGGCTGACAACAACCTCGGCATCGGTGTGAGGTATTAGTTGTAGCTTTAGTCGTGTACCTAAATGTTTCGATATGTTCTCGATGGAGTTTATCGACACAATGTAGCTTCGCGATATGCGGAAGAAGATGCGTGGGTCGAGCATCTCCTGAACCATGTCTAACGAGTAGTCGAGCAGACGACAGGCACCATTACGACTTACGGCGTAGGTGCTCTTATCCTCCGAGTAGCAGTAGGCAATCTCGTCGACGGGGGTGATTACAATCTTCTCGCCCGCCTTGACGATAAAGCGCTTCTTATACTCCTTATCCTTGGGCTGATTTACCTGCGATATCATGTCGAGTAGAGTCTCCAACTTGGTGCTGTTCTTCGCCTCGATAAGCTCGCGGCAGCGCTCCCATGCTCGCGTGAGGTCATCGGCGATGATGGGCTTCAGCAGATAGTCGACGCTCTTGACCTTGAAGGCGTCAATGGCGTAGTTGTCGTAGGCCGTGGTGATGATGACATGCGAGTCGATATTTACCCTGTCGAAGATCTCAAAACAGATGCCGTCAGAGAGTTCGACATCCATAAAAATTACATCAGCACCTTCGGGGTTCTCTTCGAGCCATCTTGTGGTCGACGATACGGAGGTTAGCGTCATCACTATATGGCTGTCTGGACAGCAGCGGTCGATGAGCTTCTTGAGGTTTATCTGTGCTGGAATCTCGTCCTCTACGATGAGTACCTTTATCATATTATTGGGAGTTTTACAATAAATTCTGTATCAGTCTTTTCGATAATAATACCTCGATGCGTAATGTCTATGTATTGGTGTCGGATATTCTTCAATCCAAGGTGCGTCGATGGCTGTCCGTGAGTGCGTAGCTGAAGTGTGTTCCGCACTACGAGCATGCCCTCCTCAACGCCAATCTTTATGGTTAGTGGTTGCTCGGCTGAAACGATGTTGTGCTTTGTGGCATTTTCGACCAATAATTGGACTGCACAGGGTACAACATATTTGTCGTTTAGTCCCTTGTCTATATCTATATCAACAACCATTCCCGAGGTGAAGCGCTCCTGCAGTAGATCTATGTACATTTGCGTAAACTCTATCTCCTCGCTGAGCTTAATGAGGGGCTTTTGGTCATTCTTGAGCATATAGCGGTACATACCCGCGAGCTTGCGAATGAAGGCACTCGCGCGCTCCGTCTCGTGCTCCTGAACCAAGTAGTCGAGGATGCCCAATGAGTTGAAAAGGAAGTGTGGGTTTATTTGCTGTTTGAGACGCTCATATTGGTACTCGCTGCGGCGTTTTAACTCTCGCTCCTCGAGGAGCTCGCTTCGCGTCAAGGTTGAGTATCTCACAAGTACAAATGCGGTGACGATAAAGACGTCGAAGAGAAGAGCCGCAAGTAGTGTCGCGAGGAAGTCGTATCCGTTAGGCGCTGGCTCGGTTTGGATTGGAGTGTCGAGGTAGACAATTGCTGCAACCATTGCGGGTATTGTTATGGCTGAGAGTACCAGTACTGAGATGATGGGGTAGTGTTTAACTACGCTCCATTTGAGCTTGGGTGTATACATCACAATGAGGATGTTGCCTACGATGAGTAGGAGCACTGACCATGTGTTTCCCATGATTGTGAGCATGTTGTTTACAAGCTCACCCTCAGTGAATATCTCGGCGCGTGACATCACAATGTAGCTCATGCGCAAGATAAGTATCGACATGGCGATGCCAACGACGTTTAGTGCCGAGGGGCGCCATGCGCGGTTGTCGGCATGATAGCGCTTGGTGCGGCGCGAGAAGCTCTCGATGGCGAGTCCCGACACTGTGGTGATGAGTAGTGTCGAGATGGCTGGTGCGAAGACGCTATTCGATAGTAGTCGCTCGATAGGTTGCCATAGCCATGAGCCGACAACAAAGCCGAAGAGCGTGGCTACGAGCGTGAGGATTGCCATCATCTCTATTCGCATGTTGTTGCGAATGGATATGACGATGACCATGGCGATAGTTAGCACCGTGAGGGGAATGTCGTCATAGTAGTGTAACGTACGGCTGATTAGTGCCACGGCGAAGTGAAGTAGCGCAAAGAGCAGTACGATGAGTATGTTATTTATGGTGTGTGTTCTTGCCATAGTCGCAAAGTTAGGAATAATTACTTGAACTGCAAAATCGAGTGGTTTCCCTACGCTTCTCTATCCGCTGTTTTTGCATATTCATGCTATATGTCGATGCGCCATTTTTCGCTCTTTTATTTAGCAGTTCTTGACTGCTTTGCCTCTACCGTATCTATGATACGTCTCTAATTGCTGATTTTACGCTCGTTGCAACTCGGGTGCGTGATTTCCCATTCGGTAACTATTTTATGCAATTCATCATTGTTATACACCAATTTGGTAGTTTTAATTTGGAAATTATGATTTTTTTTTGAAAATTTGTATGATTGATATAGTGTAGATATTAAAATTTTTTAATAAATACTGCTACAAAAAATTAAAAATATAACGGATATGAACAAACCTAATTTAACTACTGGTCAAATGTGGAATCTGAGCTTCGGCTTCTTTGGTGTTCAGATTGCCTATGCGTTGCAGAGCGCAAACATTAGCCGAATCTTCGCGACGTTGGGTGCCGATCCCCACTCGTTGAGTTTCTTCTGGGTCTTACCTCCACTTATGGGTATGATCGTTCAGCCCATCGTAGGCTCGATGAGCGATAAGACCTGGTGCAAGTGGGGTCGTCGTAAGCCCTATCTCTTCATTGGTGCCATTGTGGCAATCATCGTGATGGCATTGTTGCCAAACTCTGGTAGCTTCGATATGACTATCAAGGCGGCGTTGGCATTTGGTGCTATTATGCTTATGTTGCTCGATACCTCGATTAATATGGCTATGCAGCCATTTAAGATGTTGGTTGGTGATATGGTCAACGACGAGCAGAAGACCAAAGCGTACTCAATCCAGAGCTTGTTGTGTAATGCTGGCTCGCTCGTGGGTTATTTGTTGCCATTCTGCCTTACATGGATTGGTGTGAGCAATATCGCTCCCGAGGGCGTTATCTCTCCATCGGTGACATGGTCGTTCTACATTGGTGCTGCCATCCTTATTCTCTGCGTTCTATATACTGGTGCGAAAGTTAAGGAGTGGAATCCTGAGGAGTACGCCAAGTATAACAACATCAAGAAGGAGGAGCAGGAGGAGAAGACCAATATGTTCAAGCTCCTTGTCAAGGCTCCTAAGAGCTTCTGGCAGATTGGCCTTGTGCAGTTCTTCTCATGGTTTGCATTCTTGTTCATGTGGACATATACTACTGGCGGTATTGCCGAGAATGTCTCAGCATGGCAGACTATCGACCCAAATAGCCTTGACTATCAGAGTGCTGGTGACTGGACAGGTGTGCTATTCGCTGTTCAAGCTGTTGGCTCTATATTGTGGGCTATGGCGTTGCCACGCTTCAAGAGTGTAAAGATGGCATACTCGCTTAGCCTTGTGATTGGTGCCGTAGGTTTCATCTCTGTATACTTCTTCACCAACCAGTATATGCTCTTCGTGTCGTTCTTGCTTATCGGCTGCGCATGGGCTGCAATGTTAGCACTCCCATTTGCGATACTCACAAGCTCGCTATCGGGTAAGTCGCTTGGTACATACATGGGCCTCTTCAACTGCACTATCTGCCTTCCACAGATTGTCGCAGCGTTGGTTGGTATGTTCATCATGAAGCAGGTGGGTGAGGAGTCTTATGTGAACGAGTTGGAGTACCCTAAGAGCGTCAAGGTTGAGAACTGCGCTATTGTCGCTGAGAACGAGAAGGATGCAGATGCACCATTCGAATATATGATGTCTTACGACAAGGAGAACAAACGTTTCGTGTGCGAGAATATCGACGCCTCGATTATCAGTGGTGACTTCCACATTGAGGCAAACGACGGTAAGGTTGAGTATGGCACTAAGGCTGCTACTGCCACCTCACGTATCGCTCCTAACGAGGCCTTCGGTATGACCGTTAAGTCGGACGATGTCGATATCAAGGATATCCGCGTCGAGAAGCAGAATGAGAATGGCGATAAGGTCGATATGGACGAGAAGGTATCGGTATACTTCTACCCAGGTTGCGACCGTCTCTTTGTCATGGAGCAGAGCGACAAGAATGCCGACGACGTGATGGCGATTATGCCTAAGGCTACAAGCGGCCAGATTAAGATGTTTATCATCGCTGGTGTAGCTCTCTTGCTCGGTGCAGCTGCCGTATTTGGCATCAGCACTCGCCGTAGAGAGGAGTAGACAATATAGCCCACTTGGGGTGAAACGCAGGTGGGCTACTTGATATGAAACAAACAATCGATACATATTTACTAACTTTATTAACTAACACTAAAACACTATGAGAAAATTCTTAACTATGTGTTTGGGTCTTGCTATCCTTGCGATGGCAGTTCCCGCCCAAGTGTTTGCGCAGAGCAAATACGAGGTGAAGGGTGTGGTAGTTGATACTACCGGTGCACCGGTTATTGGAGCCTCTGTTGTAGAGCAGGGTACCACTAATGGTGTAACCACTGATCTTAATGGTCAGTACACACTTAAGGTTCAGAGCCAGGAGTCTATCGTTGTGATCAGCTTTATTGGTTACAAGACTCAGGAGCTCGTTGCCTCATCGTCAAATTTGGGCCATGTTGTCCTTGAGGACGATTCGGCTATGATTGATGACGTTGTTGTCATCGGTTATGGCGTTGTGAAGAAGAACGACCTTACTGGTTCGGTGTCAACCGTTAAGGCTGACCAGACTAACAAGGGTCTTGCTACATCACCAACCGACTTGTTGCGTGGTAAGTCTGCCGGTGTAGTTATCACCTCTGGTGATGGTGCTCCAGGTTCAGCAGCACAGATCCGTATCCGTGGTGGTTCGTCACTCAACGCATCTAACGACCCATTGGTTGTTGTCGATGGTCTTCCTATCTCTAACTCTGGTATCTCGGGTGTGGGTAACGCTTTGGCATCTATCAACCCATCTGATATCGAGTCATTCACCGTGTTGAAGGATGCTTCGGCTACTGCTATCTACGGTTCGCGTGCGTCTAACGGTGTCATCATCATCACTACAAAGAAGGGTTCTAAGTACGATTCAGCAGTGCCAAAGGTATCGGTTGATTTCACTGCATCGTTGAGCCAGAATGCTAAGTATGTTGACGTTATGACTGGCGACGAGATGCGTCAGACTTTGGAGTGGTACTACGGTACTCAGGATACTGATGCTTATCGTTCAGCTACTAAGTACACCGACGCTAACGGTAATTATGTAAACACTGATTGGCAGCGCGAGATCTATCAGCTTGCACAGTCTTACGAGGGTAACATCGCATTGTCTGGTAACGTGAAGATGGGTGAGAAGAACAATCTCCCATACCGTGTTTCTTACGGCTACTTGAACCAGGATGGTACTTTGAAGACATCTAACATGTCTCGTCATACCCTCTCTGTAAACCTCAATCCTAACCTCTTGGACAACCACCTTACTATTAGCCTTAACGGTAAGGGTATGATCATGGATAACCGCTTCGCTAACACTGGTGCGGTATCACAGGCTGTTCAGTTCGATCCTACAAAGCCAGTATATCTCTCTGACGAGGAGGGTGGCATCAATGGCTTTTACACATGGCGTGGTGTTGATGGTAAGCACAACACAATGGCTAACCAGAACCCAGTTGCTTTGCTTAACGATAAGGTTGACCTTTCAAATGCAAAGCGTTTCGTAGGTAATGCACAGATCGACTATAAGATCCACGGTTTGGAGGATCTTCGTCTTAACTTGAACCTCGGTGTTGACGTATCGAAGTCAAACGGTACTGTTGACGTAGCTCCTGGCGCTGAGCAGTCACGTCACGCTACTGCAGAGGCTGGTTCGGGTTCACACACCAACTACTCACAGCTTAAGCGCGACCAGACTTTGGAGTTCTACGCTGCTTACGCTCACACTTGGGGTGACCACTCGTTCGACGTGATGGCTGGTTACTCATGGCAGCACTACTACTACTCAAACTACAACGAGACTTACCGCGTAGCTGACGTTAGTAAGTGGGATGTAGACTCAAAGGAGCCTTATGTAGCTTTGGATCCATCTGCTGCTAACTACTACCTCTCAGAGCCTAAGACATCTAAGGGTGAGTACTTCCTCGTATCATTCTTCGGTCGTGCTAACTACTCTTATGCAAACCGTTACTCTATCACCGCTACATTGCGTGCCGATGGTACTTCACGCTTTGCTAACAACAAGTGGGGTATCTTCCCATCAGTAGCTTTGGCATGGAATGCAAAGAATGAGTCGTTCCTCGCAGATAACGACAATATCTCTGCTTTGAAGGTTCGTTTGAGCTACGGTCAGACTGGTCAGCAGGATGTAGGTGGTTTGTACGACGCTCTTCCTACCTATTATAATAATACACTCGGTTCATACTACCCATTCGGTGGTTATACCGATGGTAGCGGTCTTGTATTCCCTATTAAGCCTGTTGGTTACAACGCCGACCTTAAGTGGGAGACTACAACTACCTACAACGCAGGTGTTGACCTCGGCTTCTTGGATGGTCGTTTGACTGCAAGCGCAGACTTCTACTACCGCGAGACTAAGGACTTGTTGAACTTTACTCCAGTTCCTGCGGGTGCTAACCTTACTAACTACCTCAATGCAAACATCGGTGACTTGAGAAATATCGGTGTTGAGGTTGAGTTGAACGCTATCGCTATCCAGACTAAGGATTGGTACTGGAACATCGGCGCTAACGTAGCATGGAACAAGAACGAGATCACTCGTTTGACTAACGATGATGAGGCTGAGGGTTACTACGGTGTTGACACTGGTGGTTACTCGGGTGGTGTTGGTGGTACTTGCCAGGTACACCAGACTGGTCAGCCTACATACTCATTCTATGTATACCAGCAGATCTACGATGCTAATGGCAACCCAATCGAGGGCTTGTATGTTGACCGCAATGGTGACGGCACTGTAAACGAGCAGGATAAGTATGTATACAAGAAGGCAGCTCCAGATGTAACTGTTGGTTTCAATACTCAGCTCTCTTGGAAGAACCTTACTTTGGCTATCGCAGCTCACGCTAACATCGGTAACTATGTTTACAACAACATCGAGTCTAACGGTGAGCTCTTGACAGACCTCTGGACAAATAACTTCACAAACAACCGTGTTGTTTCTGCTCCTACAACTAACTTCCGTACATCGGGTCAGTACTTGTCAGACTACTACGTTCGTAACGCATCATTCTTGAAGCTCGATAACATCACTTTGAGCTATCGCTTCAACCTTGGTAAGGCTTGCGATCGTGACCTCACTCTCGACTTGTTCGGTACTGTATCTAACGTTGCTACTATCACTGGTTATAAGGGTATTGATCCTGAGATTGCTGGCGGTATTGACAACAATATGTACCCACGTCCTCGCACCTATATCCTTGGTGTGAAGTTCAATTTCTAATCGTCTAAAATCGAATTAGTATTATGAAAAATATCAAAATTTTAATGATGTCTTTTGTCGCAGTGGCTACACTCGGCTTGAGCTCATGCGTTAAAGATTTGGAGACCACTCCTATCGATCCTAACGTACAGCTTCCACAGGACGTGTTGAAGGATGAGGCAGCTTTCGAGGCTTTGCTTGCAAAGTGCTACCAGGGTCTTGCTTGCTCATCATCTGATGGCGCTAACGGTGGCCCAGATATTAATGGTGTTGACGGTGGTTTCGGTCAGTACCTCCGTGCTTACTTCAACCTTCAGTGCTTGACCACTGATGAGGCTACTTGCTGCTGGAACGATACTGGTCTTCCAGATATGCACAACATGAACTGGCAGGCATCTAATCAGTTTGTTGTAGCTATGTACTACCGTATCTTCTATCAGGTAGGTCTTTGCAACGAGCTTATCCGTCAGGTAGAGGCTAACCCTGCTGGCGTTAAGTTCGAGAATAAGGGCGCTCTTATCGCTGAGGCTCGCGCATTGCGTGCTTTGTCTTACTACCACGCTATCGACTTGTTCGGTAACGTACCTTTCTCTACTGAGAACGATGCAGTAGGCGCTGTGGGTCCACGTCAGATCAACCGTGCTGACCTCTTCGCTTGGATTGAGAAGGAGTGTAAGGAGCTTATCGAGGGTAACGACCTTGCTGCTGAGGGTACCAATGTTTACGGCCGTTGCGACAAGGGCTTCGTGAAGATGATTCTTGCAAAGCTCTACCTCAACGCTGAGGTTTACATTGGTGAGGACCGCTACACTGAGTGTGCTGCAATCTGCGAGGATTTGATTGCAAAGTATGAGCTCAACGACAGCTTCGCTGCCTTGTTCTGCGCTGATAACCACCTTGAGACAGCTAACGCTACCTACGGTGCAACAAACGAGATTATCTTCGCTGTTCCTCACGATGGTATCAACACTACATCTTACGGTGGTACTAACTTCCTCATCTTCGCTGGTACGGGTGGCGATATGAACGCTGCTGAGGCTGGTATCTCTTCTGGTTGGGGTGGTTTGTCAGTAACCAAGCAGGTATCAGAGCGCTACACCGATGGTGATGCTCGTGCTATGTTCTTCACTGCTTATGACACTGAGATCGCTGATATCTTCAACTTCACATCGGGTGGTTACAAGTCTACAAAGTTCCGCAACGTTAACCACGACGGTACTACTGCACAGACTACAGGTTTCGTAGATACTGACTTCCCATTGTTCCGTGTTGCTGATGCTCACCTTATGTTGGCTGAGTGTGCTGCACGTGGCAAGGCTGATCAGGCTAAGGGTCTTGCATCAATCAACGCTGTACGTGAGCGTGCTGGTGTTGCTACTCTTACTTCTTACACTGCTCAGGATGTTCTTGACGAGCGTTCACGCGAGTTCTTGTGGGAGGGTTGCCGTCGTTCAGACCTTATCCGCTTCGGCCAGTTCACTACTGCTGACTATGTTTGGGAGTACAAGGGTTCAGTTAAGGAGGGCGCAGCTGTTGCTGACCACCGTAACCTCTTCCCATTGCCACCAGCAGATGTTAACGCAAACTCTAACCTCAAGCAGAACGCTGGTTACTAATAGATTGTGTTTGTCGTAAAACGAATAAAACTAACACGAAATGAAAAAGTTATTATATAGCATTTTGGCTCTTGCCGGTGTAGCTGTTACATCGTGTACGCAGGAGCATATCGATGTGCAGTACATCCCTGAGAATGCTGTTGCTCCTACCTTGGGTGCAATCGAGGGTTGCGACCTTTCGGAGGGTGGCGCTGACATCGTTGTTGAGTACACCAAGGCTGACTTTGGTGTAGCTACAGCTTCGGCTCATAACCTCTACATCGCAAAGAGCGAGGATATGGCCGACATGAAGAAGGCTAAGGCTACCTTCACCGATACTACTATCACATTAACTCAGGCCGACATTAACGTCGTAGCTTTGGATTTCGCTGAGGCTGGCTCTGAGGTTGACCTCTACTTTGCTGTTGTTGCTAACCTTAACACCGATAAGGGTGCTGCTGTCGCAGGCTCAGACCTTCGTTCGAATGTTGTTAAGGCTACCTTCAAGTCTTACGTTGCTGACGTTCTTCCTACCGAGAAGTTCGATAAGGTATGGGTTATCGGTAACTACTGTGGTTGGGATCACGCAAAGACCCAGTTCTTGTTCGACTACACCGCATCAGGTAACGTTTACTCAGGTGTGATCGACTTCGCAGATGCTGAGGGCGTATCACTTGCTAACACAGGCTTCAAGCTCACAGGTATCGCAGGTTGGGATGACACTTGCAACTGGGGTGAGGAGACTAAGGCTACCGAGGCTGATGAGCCTGCTTCTATCCAGCTTATCACTGGTGGCGGCTCACAGGATATCATGCGTTATGCTAAGCGTTTCTACGGCTTCGAGTTCGACAAGACCACTTTGGTATTGAAGAAGGCTTGGGGTGCTGACCAGATCGGCATCATTGGCTTGAACGGCGACTGGGATAATGATATCGTTATGGAGTACAATCCTAAGTGGACTCGCTTCTATGCAGATATCGACGCTGCTGCTGCTACTGAGATGAAGTTCCGTGCAGACGCTGGTTGGGACCTCAACTGGGGTGTTGACTGCGCACAGGGTGGCGATAATATCGCTGTTCCTGCTGGTCAGTATCGTGTATACTTCAACCCTGCAACTGGTCTTATCGAGTTCAACGCTAAGGCTTACGGCACTGAGGAGGATACAGGTGCTGGCGCTGGTACTCCAGATGTTCCAGAGGGTCCTGTAACTGAGCCAGATCGTTGGGGTGTTGTTGGTACTATCACCGATTGGGGTAATCAGGCTGACCTCTACATGAGCGAGGTAGGCGAGAACCTCTTCGTACGCAATGGTGTTACTGTTACTGATGCTGATGCCTTCAAGATTCGTTTCAACAACAGTTGGGATGTTAACTATGGTGCAGCTGGCGATGTAGAGCCATTTGCTGTTACTGTAGGCGAGAAGCTTACTTTGGCTGCTGGTGGTAAGAACCTCTCAGCTCCTGCTGGTACTTACGATATCTACTTCAACATCTCTACATTCGACATCTGGGTAATGGCCGAGGGCGAGACTCCTAGTGGCGTAGAGGTTAAGACCGTTAAGATCTATGGCGATGTATCGGCTACAGGCTGGACAGAGTGCTGCGCTTGGATTTGGGACGATGGTGGTGCTAACTACACTGGTGGCAATTGGCCAGGTCAGCTCCTTGAGACTGCTGAGGTTGATGGCAAGACTTACTATGTGTTCAACTGCGCTCCTGAGATGATTGGTAAGACTGTTTCGGTTATCTTCAACAACAATGATAACGGTGAGCAGACTGTTGATATCACTGGCGTAGCTCTTAACGAAGACGTAATTATCACTCTTACTGAGAAGGACGGCGCAGGTAAGTGGCTTGCAACTGTTAACGGTGAGGCACCTGTAACTCCAGAGCCTCCCGCAGTTAAGGAGTACGGCTTGGTTGGTACTTTGACCAACTGGGGTACTGACCCAGATATCAAGTTCACCGACGCTGGTAACGGCTGCCACACCCTTATGGGTCAGGCACTCACTCCAGATGATAAGTTCAAGATTCGTCTTTATGGTCAGTGGGTTGATTCTGACAACTACGGTCTTACTGAGGCTGGTGCTGTAGAGATCAACGCTGCTACTACTCTTATCACAAGCGGTGGCTCAGCTGATATGTATGTGGCTGTTGCAGGTACTTACGACTTGTATTTCTACCCAGCGACTCTTACTCTCTACGTTATGACCGAGGGTACTACCCCAGAGGTAGAGGCTCCAGCAGATATGTGGACTATCAAGGGTGACGTTAACGGCACTGCTTGGAATTCAGACATAGCTACCGAGCTTGTTGATGGTTTGTACGTTGCTAAGAATGTTACTTTCCAGGATTCATGGAACGAGGGTGCTAACTTCAAGGTGCTTAAGAATGGCGCTTGGATGGGCTCAACTGCAGGTGGCGTTCACGAGCTTGGTGCTGCTATCGCAATATCTGAGGGCGGTGGTAACATCACTATGAATGTTACTCTCGACACTCCTTACGACATCTACATTGACGGTGCAAACCTTAATGTCTATGTTGTTGAGGCTGGTGCAACTCCTGCAATCTAATTCCTATTAATAGTATCGCGTGCGCAGGCGCGCGATACTATCCCTTGGTCGGGCGGCTTTGATCGGCTTCCCGACCCCTAATTAAAAGAGGCCGACTATGAAAAAACTTCTATGGGCAATGTTGCCCCTTGCAATGCTCGCTATGGTTGCGTGTGGCGGCAGTGACGAACCTATAATCCCCGATGATCCAAATAAGGAGAATCCCGAGCCAGAGCCCGAGCCCGAACCCGAGCCTACCCCCGAGAGCGATAAGTTCTACAAGGGTACGACCATGTCGTTTGCCAACTACATGATCGACTTCGGCTTGGAGTACCGCGAGAATGGCGAGGTGACAAACCCCTATACCTCTATCAAAAATCATGGTGCAAACATCGTGCGCTTGCAGCTCGACCGTCAGCCATTTGCCGAGATTAACGGTGTGACGATAGATTGGCAGCAGATGCCTCGTGTCATTGAGGATGCCAAGATGGCATTGGCCGAGGGTATGGATATCATGCTCACCTTGAAACCCGACTACGACAAGTACTCATCAACGGGTGCTACGCATAACAACATACCAGAAGATTGGAAGTCGTGCGACGAGGTGACACTCGGTGGTAATATCTATAACTGGGTGCTCGAGTCGTTGGAGACGCTTCATGCCGAGGGCATAGACCCCAAGATTGTGGCTGTGGGTAACGAGGTGAACATCGGCTTTATGCTCAACGGAGCACACGATGGCGCACGCACAGCACGCCTACTCAACTATGGTCATACGGCGGTACGCGACTTTGCGCGTAAGTACGACCTTGAGATTCTCTCGGCACTACATATCGCCAACCCCGCAAAGCTCGGCTATGTGGATACATATACGCAGAATGGCTGTACGAACTATGATATCATCGCCTTGTCGTGGTATCCGGGCACAAACATCGGCCACTCTATGGGCTCGTACGCCAACTTCGAGGCGTTGGGTAAGGCCATGCAGACGAAGTATGGCAAGCGCATAATGATTCTTGAGACTGCGCACTCGTTCACCACAGGTACGGTAAATGGCACTTGGATGGGCGATTGGTGCGACAACTCATACAACTATCCCGATTGGAACGATGCAACGAATGCTACTAACTATACCCCCGCCAAGCAGCGTGAGTGGTTGAGGGCGTTGGCCGAGGATGTGAAGCGCGGTGGTGGCATTGGCGTTATCACATGGGGTACGGAGTCATTACCCGACCTACTCACTGGCAAGGCACAGGGGCACGGCACAGGACTATATACCTATCCTGCGGCGTGGGGCTACGGCTCAACGTGGGAGAATAACTCCTATTGGGACTTTACAAACCAGAACAATCTGCACGAGGGCATCGACTGGATGATGGATGTCGAGTAGTGCGTGGCGTAGATACGAAGAGTAAAAATCATAAAACATAAAGTATATGCAGTTTAAGAGTTTAGCACTATCGGCTGTGGCCCTCTCGATGGCCATGGTTGGTTGTGGTGGCGAGAAGCCAAAGGATAAGTCGCAGGAGTCGCAGGAGGTGCAGCAGACACAGCAGGACGCTGTTGTTGCCGACGACGAGGCGCAGCAGCTCGACAAACAATTCGAGCTTGGTAACATGGATACTGTAATCCCTCTCTACATCGACGAGAAGGTTGCAGAACACTACCTTACGGACTACTATCCACAGTGGGTGGGTGCCGATAAGGTTACTACCGACGATGAGCGTATCAAGCTCACCAAGTTGGCAGACGATTGGTCTACATTTGCAATCTCGACTACCGCCGAGGAGCTCGTATCGACCATTGACGTATGGCATGGCGAGTCGAAGCTATCTATCGTGGTGCTTGCAGGCGAGCGCGATACCGATGATAGCTATATGTCTACTATAGGCGTTGAGGATGACCGTATCGTTGTTGAGGCTACGGAGCCTGTAACCGATGTTGTGGCAATGTGGCAGAACATACGCCTCGACGATGTTAAGTTCGATGGTCGCACCATTAGTGTTGCTATCCCAGCATACGCCAACGAATATAAGCGTTCGGCAATTCGCATCTTTGCATCTTCGGAGGATGGTCGTTTCAACGATATATTGCTCCCCTTGGAGTATGGCAAGGTCGTAACCAACGTCGAGCAACTTGAGCGTACCGACCACCATGCTCAGATTCTATACTCGTTGATGATCGACCGCTTCAACAATGGTAATACGGCTAATGACTGGAAGATTAACTCTCCCGAGGTGTTGGATAAGGTTGACTATCAGGGTGGCGATATCGCAGGTATCACCGCGAAGATTGAGGATGGCTTCTTCACCGACCTTGGCGTCACAACAATCTGGATCTCGCCTATTACGCAGAATCCAGATGACGCATGGGGACAGAACGTAGATCCTGATACCAAATTCTCTGGCTATCATGGCTATTGGCCTATCTACAATACAAAGGTGGACTATCGCTTTGGTACCGACGAGGAGCTTCGCACCATGCTTGCTACGGCGCACGATGATCAGAAGAACGTAATCCTTGATTATGTGGCTAACCACCTACATATCAACTCACCAGTGCTCAAGGAGCATCCCGACTGGACTACGGAGCTTATGTTGCCCGACGGCCGTAAGAATATCGGTCAGTGGGATGGTGAGACACGTCTTACAACATGGTTCGATGAGCATATCCCAACCCTTGACACTCGTCGTGAGGAGGTGTGCGAGCCTATGACAGATACAGCCCTATACTGGGTGCGTAACTTCGACTTTGATGGCTACCGTCACGATGCTTGTAAGCATATTCCATTGAACTACTGGCGTATGCTCACGCATAAGATGAAGTCGTCGATGCCCGACCGTAAGCTCTGGCAGATTGGCGAGACCTATGGCGATGTGTCGCTCATCGGCTCGTATGTTAAGAGCGGTATGATTGATGCGCAGTTCGACTTCAACATCTACCACACATCACGCGATGTCATCGTTGACAAGAGCCGCTCTATGCGCGATATCGTAGCTGAGGTAGAGCGCTCGGAGGCAGCCTACGGCTCACACCACACCATGGGTAATATCACAGGTAACCATGATAAGCCACGCTTCATCTCGTTGGCAGGTGGCGACATGTCGCTATGGTGCCCCGATGATAAGTGGGAGGGCTGGCACCGTGAGGTAGGTGTAGGCGATATGGATAAGGGACATGCTGGCCTGCAGCTATTGAAGGCTATCATCACCACTATACCTGGTGTTCCATGTATCTACCAGGGTGATGAGTATGGTGTTCCTGGTGCTAACGACCCCGATAACCGCGATATGATGACCTTCACCTGCGCTAACGACTACCAGGTGCGTGAGTATGAGCAGACTAAGGCTCTCTTCCACAACCGTCGTAACTCAATGCCTTTGATGTATGGTGATTACCGTACGCTATATGTCGACGATGAGGCATGGGTATTCCTTCGTCATTATATGGGCGACTGGGTTGTCGTTGCCATCAACGTGCGTGACGAGGTTAAGAGTATTAACGTTGAGCTCCCCGCATTTGCCAAGTGTGGCAACCTCACTACGGCTGTCGCTACCGATGGCGCTGAGGTTAAGTGCTTGGGCAACGGCAAGATTGAGGTCGAAGTGCCAGCATACGGCTATGGCATATTCCAGAACATAAAGTAAAACATAAACTAACATAAACAGATATGAAAAAGTTACTATCAATTGTAGCGATGTTTGCTGCCGTAACAATGGTGGCGTGTGGCGGCGGCCAGAAGAAATCGAGCGAGCAAGCAGCAGATGCTTGCTGCGATAAGGCGTGTGTCGCATGTGAGTTCGACAAGTTTAACTCAGTAGTCTATGAGCTTAATATTCGCCAGGCTACCGAGGAGGGTACCTTTGCTGCTGCGGAGAAGTATCTCCCAGAGTTGAAGGCAATGGGTGTAGATATCGTATGGCTTATGCCTATCAGCCCTATTGGCGTTGATGGCCGTAAGGGTACACTTGGCTCATACTACTCGATTATCGACTATAAGGCTATCAACCCAGAGTTTGGTACCATGGAGGACTTCGACCACTTCCTTGCTACGGCTCACGACCTTGGCCTCAAGGTTATCATCGACTGGGTTGCTAACCACACATCACGCGATGCTAACTGGTGGAAAGAGGGTAAGAAGGATTGGTACGTCATGGATGAGAGTACTGGCCTTCCTATCGTAGAGTACGATTGGACAGATATCGCAAAGCTCAACTACGAGAATGAGGATATACGCGCTGCTATGCTCGACGCATTGAAGTTCTGGATTGAGAAGGGCGTTGATGGCTACCGTTGCGATGTTGC
>JAFVSV010000048.1 GCA_017503575.1 Alistipes sp.
AGAGCTACGAAAGTATATTAGCTACTATAACAACGACCGTATAAAACTAAAATTAAACGGAAAGAGTCCGGTGCAATACCGAACTCTTTACCAATAAAAATCTTTTTATTAATCCGTCCAACTTTTGGGGGTCAGTACATTCGTTAGGAGGTTGAAGAAAAAGATGTAGTTTTAGGCATGCGAAGCCCGAAAAAGCGGAGTTTACTTGGCGTAAATGAGCATTTTGAGGGCAAGCATAACGACAAAATACACTTTTTATTCAGCCTCCTCAATCATTGCCCCGAATGGGACATACTGAGCGTATATCCCATTCGGGGCAATCTCTTTATCGAGACCACATATAACCCCTTCTAACAAGAAGTTATGTTGTGGACTGATTGGGATTGTTATTTCGGGGAAAAGTGTTATATTTGCGACCAAATATAGTTAGACAAAAACAAATTTTATATACTAAAACTAACAAAAACATGAGAATCAAGAACTTATTTTATCTTCTCTTGGCATTACCAATGCTTATGGTAGCGTGCGAGGAGAACACTGTACCCGTTGATGAGGTTAAGAACCCCACCATCGAGCTAACAGCTGGTGAGGCGACAGAGTTCACCCTATCATTCACAATCAACACAACCGAGGCTACCGACGTTGCATGGCTCGTCATCGAGGCTTCGGAGGCTACACCTACCGCTTCGGAGGTATTGGCAAATGGTACAAAGATTGAGGCTAACAAGAGCGTAGAGTGCCAGGCAACAGAGCTTGAGGATGGCACAGAGTACACCATTGTGGCTGTTGTAAAGAACTCTAAGGCTGTTGATAAGAAGGAGATTAAGATGACTACCATCGCTGCAACCGAGGAGACTACTCAGTTTAAGCGCACATCTGCTGCCGAGGTTGAGTTCACGGCTGATGGCGGCAAGGGCGAGATCATGTACGAGATCATTAACCCTATCGAGGGCACCGAGGTTGAGGCTACGGCTGACGTTGTGTGGATTACTGTTACCACTGGTGAGAAGATTGCTTACATCGTTGAGGGTAACACCAGCGAGGAGCCACGCGAGGGTAAGATTACAGCAACCTATGGAGACCTTTCGTTCGAGGTAAAGGTTAAGCAGGCTGCCAAGGAGCAGGGCAATAATCCTGTTGAGGAGGTTAATTTCACCGCTTCTGTTTACGAGGTGTACTACTACGGCACTCAGTACTCTTCGGCATACAACTATCAGGTATTTCTCTCGGACAATGGTCTCAATGAGAATGGCAACTTCAAGCAGAATGGCGAGTACTACATGTTAGATATGTACGCAGCTGATAGCGCCGAGAACAACAAGTTCACACTCCCTAATGGCAAGTACACAGCATCAGAGACTCCTAATGCCGGCACATTTGGCATTGGCGACTATGGTGCCCACATCAAGATTGTTGATGGTGTTCCTACCTATTCGCTCTACAAGCAGGGTACAGTGACTGTTACCGATGGTAAGATTGAGGCTAAGATTATGATGGAGGATGGCACAATCCACAACGTGTTATTCGAGGGCAACCTCCGCTTCGACGGCAAGGAGGATAACCCAGACAATCCAGATCAGCCAGTTGGTGCTACACACGTTGCAAACAAGTGGTTGTGGGGTGGCTCGTCAAGCTACGGCAACAAGTACCAGGTTATTGGCGAGGGTTTTTCAGTTGATGTTCACTTCCCAGCAAAATATGCAACAGAGTCATCACTCACAGAGGGTGAGTACATCTGGACAAGCACCTCATGGTGGGGCTACAACGACTTCGAGAATGAGTTTACAACACGCACGTTCACCGTTAATGGCACATCGGTAGCTGTCGACTCAGGTTCGGCAAAGGTAGCTGTTAAGGGCGAGGAGTATGCTATTCAGCTTGTGCTTGACGGTCGCGATGGCGTTGAGTATATTATCGAGTACAACGGCAAACTCAACAATAAGGAGGAGATCGGTGGTTCAGATATCGTGATAACCTCACTTGCAGAGGGTATCTTCAACGACTCATATGGTTGGTACACATTCAAGGGTGCAAACCAGAGTGTAACATTCGACCTCATTGTAAACAACATTCAGTCTACTGCAACAACTATCAACGCAGGTAGTTTCTTATATGCTCCTATGAAGAGCTTCTCTGGTTCTGAGGGTTACTTCTTCGTCGATAACTTCAAGCTCGATGGTATTAAGTATAAGCCACAGGTAAACTCAACGATGGTTGTAACCAACGATGGTGCAAATGTAGGCATCACACTAAACCTCTTCATGGACTCTGGCGATGAGCTTGTTGTAGTGTACAATGGTCCTATTGGTGAGGGCGGCAACACTCCAGCCGAGCCTACAAAGCTTGCTACACCTTCAGTATCGGGTCTTGTGTCGGGCAACGCAGCAACAATCAGCTGGCAGGACGTAGCAGGTGCTAAGGATTACTCAGTATCGCTCAACGGCACATATATCGACACCGTAGAGACTGCCTACATCGTACTTTCAGACCTTGAGTACTCTACCACTTACAGCGTAGCAGTTGTTGCTAACCCTGCCGACGCAACTGTTAATACAGCATCTGACGCAGGTACTGCATCGTTCACTACCGAGGCTGACCCTAACGGTGGTGGCGAGGAGCCCGAGAACCCAGGCGATGGTGGTGACGACGATGAATGGGGAGGCCGTGAGGTGAAGCTTATGCTACTCGCATATACGGATGACACCGTATATGCTCGCGTAAACAATGAGTCTATATACATCATGACCAACTTCCGCAATGGTATCGTAGCAGGTAAGTTCAACCTTGGTGGCGATAATAAGAGTGAGGAGATTATGGTTGCTGGTCACGCAACATCACAGATAGGTCTCTTTGGCAGTACCACAGCATTCAATACTGGCGATACAGTTGAGGTTATAGATAATGGCGGTGGCAGCTACACTATCGTATATCGCGTAGATATCAACGGCGATAAAATTACTGCTACCTACACAGGCGGTCTTGAGTAATCGAAGTGGGCATCGTTAGCCCATCGCAAACAAAATCCCAAAGGAAGAATCTCGCCTTTGGGATTTTGTTCTTTTATAATAGTTAATAATAGGTATATACATACGAGCAGAAGATTTTTTGAGAGACTCTTTAGCTTCTTGATGAGCCGCATCAAACAGCTTTTTCGTAATAGAAATTAGCCGTTTTATTTTGATTTTTGCATCTTTTTTCCTAATTTCGCAAAATATTTATTTAACCCCACTTAAAAATAAGTGAGCTATGAAAAGATTTGCATTTTTGTTTGCTTTGTGCAGTATGTTATTTGTCGCGTGCGATAAGGAACAAAAGCCTATCGAAACACCCGAAGAGCCCATCGCAGTTGAGAGTGTCGTAGTTACCCCGGCATCGTGCGAGCTAACTGTTGATGGCGAAGAGAGTTTGAGTGTTGAGGTGTACCCCGCCGATGCAGAGTACACCATCGAGTGGATATCAACAAATAGCGATATTGTTACCGTTGTCGATGGCAACATTAAGGGCATTGCCCCAGGCACAGCCATCGTCATGGCTAAGGCGGGCGACAAGACCGGCACCTGCACAGTAACAGTCGTGGGCACCCCCGTAGAGTCTATCACACTAAACTACCATGAGCTTGAGATGGAGGAGGGTGGCGCATTTACACTCTCGGCGACAATCACCCCTGAGGATGCCGACAACAAATCAATATTGTGGACATCATCCGCACCTGAGATTGTTAAGGTTAATGGTGCGGGCAACCTCACAGCACTACGTCCTGGCGAGGCAACCATCACCGCCAAGGCTGGCAACTTTACGGATGAGTGCGTAGTTACCGTAACAGCAGCACCTCTCGCAGTGGGCGACTTCTACTACTCGGATGGCTCATGGTCACAGTCGCTCGACCCTACACGTACACCTATTGGCGTAGTATTCTACGTTGGCGATATCACAGCTACCGACCCAGCACTTAAGGCTGATCACCCATACTGCACACATGGTCTTGTCGTAGCCCTCGATGAAAAAATAGAGATTGGCTGGCAGCCAAACTACCAGGAGTATAACGATACGGTAGGTCGTTGGGTGGAACTTAACACCGAGTATGAGACTATCACCTCTGGATTTGAACTTGGCGATAACCTCAACCGTCCAATGGGCTACCATAACACCAAGGCTATCGAGGCCTTCAACGCCGCAGAGGAGAACGCCGCATGGCAGGTTGAGGCTGTTAACTATGTTGTTGAGTACCGCACAAAGGTACCAGCGCCAGAGACAAGTAGCGACTGGTACTTAGGCTCATCAAAGGAGTACTCGCTGCTCGTGTCAGGCAACTACGACCAGAATATCTGGGATATCCGCGATCAGGGCATTACCGTCGAAAATAAGAAGCAGATAAACAAGAAGCTTGAGCAGATTGAGGGTGCATGGCAGATTGGCGTACAAATCCCTGTAATGATGTTCTATTGGTCGAGCACCGAGTTCGACTGGGAGTTTGCGGGGTTGATGATGCCTATGAATGGCCAAATGCCTAAGGGCTTCAAGAACGACAGCTCTGCATTCTACACCGCTCGTGCAATCCTCGCATTCTAACGAGCATATAACATTGTATCACCTGGGGAGGCTAAAAGCAAATTAGCCTCCCCATTTTGTTTCGAGGCCAAAGCAAAAGGTGTAGTTGTAGGCACACGAAAACCTAAAAGAGGCTGTTTACTTGGTGTAAATGAGCGGTGTATGGTCAAGCGTAGCGCAGATACATACTTTTATTCACCCTCATTTTTTTATTCACAAATTTGGAGAAATAAATCAAAATTCATATATTCGCTTAACGAAAAAAATAAGGATGGTGATATGAAAATTAAGCATCTACTATTTATGTTTGTGGCTATGCCACTTCTATTTGCAGCATGTGAGCAAAAACCCGCTCCCGACAATATTGAGCCAACGTATGCGCCCGAACTAACCCTTACATCTGAGGCAACAATGGAGTTTACTGCCGAGGGCGGCGAGGGCACAATTACCTATACCGCCGAGATGGTGGAGGTAACCCGCACCGAGGAGAGCCCAGCACCCGAGGCAGAGTGCGATGCAGAGTGGATAACAATCAAAACAACAGACTTTGAGAAGTGCAGCTTCGAGGTTTCGGCTAACGATGGCGAGGCACGCGAGACGACGATTGTCGTGAAGTATGTAGATAAGAGCTTTGAGGTTGTCGTTAAGCAGACAGCTAAGGCGAACGATGAGCCCGAGCCAGTGTTGACCCTCACAACTGAAGATACCCTATCATTCACTGCCGATGGTGGCACGGGAGCGATTGGCTACACCATTGAGAATGCTATTGAGGGTTTCGACCCTACAGCCACCTGCGAGGCCGAGTGGATAACTGACATCACCATAGCCGAGACAATCACCTTTACCGTTGCAGCCAACGAGGGCGAGGCACGCGAAGCAACGATTGTTGTATCGTACGGCGAGCAGAGCTTCGAAGTTGCTGTAAAGCAGGAGGCGAAGCCAGCCGAGGAGCCTACAACCATAGAGTTCACGGCAAACCACTTCGATGGCGAGTACTACGGCGACTACTACTCGCCAGGCATCGGCAACTACTACCTACACCTCTCGGACAACGGCTTCCAGGAGAGCGGCTACGCGCTACCCAACTCGACATACTACCGCATAGATCTCTACTCTGACTACTTTAGTGGCTCCGAGGTAGAGTATTTGCAGTTGCCATACGGCACCTACACGCTCGACCTCAACAATACGTTTGCGCACGGCACATTCTCGGCAGCCTACTCGAAGCTACTCGGCTCGGACGCCGAGGGCGAATTCATCGTTGAGAAGCAATTTGAGGCTGGCGAGCTTATAGTCAATGAGGAGGGCGCAACCCTTAAGGTTACTATCGAGGGCAAGGAGCATACCGTAACCTACAAGGGTGCTACGCTCGTTGCCGACAAGCGCTCCTCTACGGGTGAGGATGTAGGCGGTGGCGAGGATATTATCCCCGAAGATAAGCTATCGACGCTCACCGAGGACTACACCGTGGTATTGGACGACCACATGCTTATCTATGCCAACTATGGCGACTACTACTCAACGGGACTTAACAACTGGACATTTGCCATCTGGCCTAACGACTACGAGGGCGACCACATCCAATTCGACATTATGAACCAAAGTTCATCAGAGATGTTTGGCGAGTATAGCGTGGGTGACGAGAACACCGCATTCAGCTTCTTCAAGGGCTTTATCGAGGATGATGGCTCGGGCACTGTGGGCTACATGAGTGGCTCGTGGTACTACACCGATGATGGTGTTACGATGGCACCATTCGTAGGCGGCAACCTACGCATATCGAATGCTGGCGGTGGCAATATTAGGGTCGACTTTACGGTTACCGACGATAATGGTAACACCATCACAGGCAATTGGACAGGTACACCACAGGCACTTCAGTAATAATTAGAAATGAGTAATTAGCAATTAGCAGGCGTTGCTATGGGTTATATGGAGGTGTTGTCCCTGTCGGTGACGGCGCCATCTTTCAGCGTTCATCGCCATAGAAACCCATGACAACGCCATCATTTCTCTTTGCTTTTTCATTTTTTTTCGTATCTTTGTATTCGTGTTGTCCCCGCACATAAGAATTATTAAACATTTTACCACACAGTTATGAGAATCAAACATCTACTTTTGATGCTGTTAGCACTGTCGCTAACACTATCGTCGTGCGAGGAGAAACCTATCAACAACGATAATACGGAGCAGCCAGAACCCGAACCCGAACCAGAGCCAGAACCCGAGCCAGAACCCGAACCCGAACCAGAGCCAGAGCCAGAACCAGAGCCAGAGGGCATACGCTTTGAGGCCACATACTCAAGCGGTGCATACTACGCCGACCAGTACTCACCAGGTGTAGACAACTACTTTATATCGCTATCGGACAATGGCTTCGATGCCAACGGCTATGTACAGCCCAACTCTACATACTTCCGTCTCGACCTCTACGCACCAAAGTACGAGGGCCAGTGGCAGGAGTATATGCCACTACCCGTGGGCGAGTACCACTACGACGCCAACGACACCTATGCCGAGTGGACATTCTCGGCCGACTACTCGGAGTATGTCACAACAGACGACACGGAGGTATCTGCCAAACTGAAGTTTGAGTCGGGCACTCTCGTTGTTACCGAGGAGCTAACCACATTCACAGGCGTCGTTGAGGGCACAACATATATCGTTACATTCAAGGGTGAGCATATCATCGCCAACGTAACCCCCAAACCTATGGAGGACCGAGAACTTAAGGTGGAGCATGCCTATGCAATCTACTATGGCGACAAGTTCACACCTGGCCAAGCCGATAATTTCTACCTATATTTAAGTGATAAGGGTCTTGATGAGTATGGCTTCGAGCAGGCGGGAGGCGCCTACTACGCCTTTGACCTCTACACCGAGCTTGCCGATAACATGACACTACCCTATGGCACCTACACGTGGGACGATAAAGACACGCTTGCCGCAGGCACTATTAGCGCATACTATACAAAGTTTTATAGTGTGAATGAGGAGGGTACAGGCTATAACGAGAACGTCTACCCAACTATGGCTTCACTATCGGTGGATGAGAACGGCATCAAAGCCGAGGTATGGTTTGACGAGGCAAAGCACACCCTAACGTTTGAGGGCGTGGCAACCATATACGAAGCGCCTGAAGAGGAGTAAAATGGGCGATTCCCCCCCCCATAAAAATGACGAAAATATTTGCATATTCAAATAAATTTACTTAATTTTGCCTTAAGATTGGTTGATGTCGCAAACATCGAAAGAGAATTATTCAACAACTAAAACTTATAATGTTATGAAAATCAAGAATTTATTCTACCTATTGCTGGCATTGCCTTTGGTATTTGCAGCATGTGAGCCAGAGCCCGCACCAGAGCCAGAGCCAGAGAAGAAGTATAAACCAGAGTTGACCCTTACCTCTGCAGAGGAGATGTCATTCCCTGATGAGGGTGGCGAGGGTGTTATCACCTATACCGCACAGATGGTGGAGATAACCCGCGAGAGCCCCGTTCCACAGCCCGAGGTTAAGGCTACTTGCGCGGCTGATTGGGTAACCGACCTTACAGTAGTCCCTGAAGAGAATAAAATCACCTTCAATGTTGCTGAAAACGAGGATGAGAAGCGCGAGACAGAGATTGTTGTGGAATATTCAAGCCTTAAGTTCTCTGTTACCGTTAAGCAGAGTGAGAACGCATACAACATCGGAGCAGTTCGAAAGTTGGCAGCAGCAATGCGCATCCCAAGCGAGGAGCTTGACTTGCCAGAGAACTACTTCGCATTGGCATTCTGCGACGATTCTGAGACTACAGAGCTTGGCATCGTATTGGTAGGTGCTGAGGGCGAGACTATCCTCCAGGCTGGTGAGTACTCAAGCGATGAGGAGAAGATGGTGATTGATGCGTGCGAGTTTTGCATCTATGATCCTGAGACAGAGACAGAGACAGAGTATACACTTGTTTGGGGTAATGCTGTCGTAGAGCTTGAGGGCGAGACTTATAGAATAAGGATTGCCTTGGCCGATGACACTGACTTTGCACATCAGTTCACATTCGAGGGTCCAATCGTCGATATGGTTCCCGCCGAGAAGCCACAGCCTGAGGCATTTGCACCAGTAAAGGTTGAGGCTTACCGTGAGGCACATTGGGATCTTGGTAACTTCGAGCTTCAGCTCTTCATCAACGATTCGCTCTACCACTCACTCGATATGCAGGATAACGTAAATCCTAACGACAAGTACCTCTCAGCAGGTAGCTACGCTTATGACTCAACAATTACAAACTGGTCTAACTTCGTTACTAACGTAGAGACCGGTGAGGGTGCATACCTTGCTGATGCAGAGATTGAGCTTACTCACAACGAGGATGGCACATCTACAATCAAGGGTTACTTCGAGTCAGAGTATGGCCAGCACTTCGATATCGACTGGACAGGCGTAATCGCAGGTTTCACCTTCTCAACAGGTGGCGAGACACCACAGCCAGGTGAGACTGTAGAGTTCACAGCAACACACTTTGGTGGCACATACTACGGCGATGGCAACTACTATATTGTTTTATCAGACGTTGAGGTAACAGGCAACAATGGTGTTGATGGCGCTACATACTACTATTTCGACATCTATGCTGGTGTGGAGACTGAAGATCTTTCAATACCCGATGGCACCTACACCTTTGACGCCTCAAATAGCTACGATTCAGGCACATTCACCGAGGAGTATGGCTATGGTTTTATATTGAACAATGGTGTTCCAACATGGTATCTATATGATGAGGGCAGCAAGCTAACCGTAAATGGCAATAAGATTGTTGCAGAGCTTATCTTGACCGATGGTGCAAAGCATGTCGTTACATACGAGGGTAGCACATCACTCGCAGGAGCAAGCAACACCGAGGATATTGAGCTTAACGAGACAGGTTGGGATGTGATGGTTGAGTACTACGGACAGTACTACAATGATGAGACAGACAACTATTATGTCCAGCTCTTCGAGGATGCCGAGACTGGCAATGGTAGATATTTCGTACTTGACCTTTTGGCTGACTATGCTACATGTGTAGACCATAGTGGTACGTTCACAGGCTCTGAGAGTTATGGCATCAACACCTTCACGCCGGGTTACATGGATGATGGTTACTTGGCAGGCAGCTGGTACGCTGAGCTTGATGGTGGATATGCGTCAGGCGTAATGGCTCCATTGACCGAGGGTACTATTACTGTGACTCTTAACGGTGATAACACTCACACATATACATTCGACTGCACAGATGATATGGGCAACAAGATTACCGGTTCAGTAACTGCTACGCCTTACTCAAGTGGCTACGCACTCAGCGAGGGCGCACAGCCAAAGAGCAAGAGCTACCCTATTCAGTTGCCCAAGAGCGTTGTTCGCTAAACTACGCAACATATAACCATGAAGAGCCATCCTGCGGGGTGGCTCTCATCGTTCATATTGGCAGACACAGGTAAAGCCATAAGTCACCCCACCCATTTTTTTCGCGCAAATATTGCAAAATCAAGATATTATACATATATTTGTCATCGAAAGCCTTAGTTATAACCCTCTGATTGTTAGTGCATTGCACATGATTGGGGGGGGGTATTTTCTTGACTATCAGGAAGTTACCCTACCATAACACCCTATTCCCATTGAATATTAAGCACTTAGAAGAGACTATTTTTAACAACTTTTAACTTTTTATTCTATGAGAAAATTTTTAGCTTTAGCTGCC
>JAFVSV010000049.1 GCA_017503575.1 Alistipes sp.
ATGGTTCAATGAATCCTGACAAGACCTACTCTATCCTCAACAACGACAGCCACTATGAGCTTGTAGCATTGGTTGTTGACCAGTACGGTGACTTCAGCGACGTTGCTAAGCTTAAGGTAACCACATCATATAGTGGTGCTAAGACCGACCCAGCAGAGTTCGAGGCATGGTGGTACGCTGGTAACGATGGCCCAGGTCTCCAGAGCCTTGTTATCGACAATGAGCCTAAGCAGCTCTTCAAGAATAAGATTCAGGGTAAGAAGGCATCGGAGATGACCTTCAATGTTGAGCGCAAGGTGGTAGAGATGGACGAGATTTCGGCTACTCGTTAAGCACAACGCGCTATATGCAAAAGAGGCATCCTTCGGGGTGCCTCTTTTTGCATTAATTAGTAATTAGCAAATAGCAGTGAGCAATTAGTAATTAGCAATATTTGCGGGAGATACTCGCAAAGAGGGCGCTACGTTTGTGAGGGTGCCACTCTTGCGAGGGCGCAGGCGGAGCCTAATTTCGAGGGCGCTACGCTTGATTAAATAAAGGAGTTATGCTCCGCATGACTAAAGAGCTTTAGCTCTGCACGATGATGGGCTCCGCTCCCGCCCTTCCAAGGGCGTCAGCCCCTCCTTCAAGCGCAGTGCCCTCACTTTGTCAACCATTCCACTCTCAATACAATAGGGGTCAGCTGAGCATTGCGCTTAACTGACCCCTACAATGTTGTATTACTCCTTGACTACTGCTGAGGTGCTCGCTGACCGTTGACATCAACAACGTATGTCAACCAGCCAGAGTTGGTATTTGTGATACCGAGGTACTTGGTACCATCCTCCGATACGCCAATGGTGATTACCGCCTCCAAGTATATACCATCATTCTCGGTCTCGTTTGTCGATGGGTGGAACGAGGCGATGTCCACATCGTGTTCATCGAAAATCCACTCCTCGAAAGGTATCTGCTCGTATGGTTCACCCTTGGTGATATCTACAACATACGATGTAGTGCCGAGGTAGTAGGGTGCGTCGTTGATAAACACGATACCCTGATCCGACATAGCTGATGCCGAGCCACCAGTGAAGGTGTAGAGCTGCTTTGTCTCGCGGTCGTATGCTGCGGGCACTGCTGCCTGGCCATTAGCAAAGTCGGTAGCCTTACCATAGATATAGCGGCCACTCTGTGTGAAGAGGTTCTGCGTATCGCCGAGGCTAAATACGGGCTCGTAGTTGTCGTCGTACTCGAAGTGTACATACTCGTATGGGGTGTTCTCATCTGCCCATACGATAGAGTGTATGCCCTGTGACTGCTGGTAGCCGAGCAATGTACGGTCGGGAGCAACTGCCTTAATGGCCGTTGCAGCATTCTCGTTGTAGATGCGCTCGCCCTCGGTAGGAACAGTCACGCGGTCCTTGAGTACATCGTAGCAGAATGGGATAACCGCGCCATACTGCTGTGCGAAGTATGAGTTAGCCTCGTCATACTCCCAGAACCAACCTACGATATATGTAGCGTCGGGGGTGATGCCCGTGCAGCAGCTCATGCCGTGTTTAACGGCCACCGACGATAGGTCGATCTCAACCATCTTGTCGCCAATGAGGATTGCGGCATTACCATCGGCGTTTGTCTCATGGCTTGCACCTACGGCAGTACCGTCGTCAGCGACGTCGAAGAACTCGACACCGCTAAACTCCACCATCTCCTCCTTAGAGAGGTCGAGCACGAAGCCTGAGCGGTCGTTACCGCCAACAACCCAGCGACCATTGTTCGAGATGGCTGTGGCAGCAGCGCCATTCTTTGGGTACCACTCGCGGTACTGAAGTACGAGGAGCTCCTCGGTCTTAACCTTTTGGCTTGCCACCTGTGAGTTTTTAAACTCGTCGGCAGAGATTGCCTGAAGCTTGATGGTGTACTCGGTATTGTACTCGAGGTCCTCGAAGCGGTGTACGGTCTTGTCGGTCTTCTCGGTAGCCTTGTTCGAGATGGTAATCTCGTAGTAGGCAGCGCCCTCTACGGCCTCCCATGATACCATGATGGCATTACCCGATGCAGAACATGTGAACTCGGGCGTTGCGAGCTGCCCCTCCTTGGGGGTCTCGTTTGTGTTCTCGCAGCTGATGGCAAGGAGTGCTACAAAGGCAACTGCAAGAGTTGAAAAGATTTTCTTCATAGATAGATGTGTGTGTTAAATTAGTTGTCAATTGCTGTGTAACTTTGTGAAAAGTCGTGGCAAAGATACACAAATATTTTGTTGTAACAACTTTTTACTCCGATATTTATACGGCGGTTAATCGCGTTGTCGGGAATGTGTTATATGTTACTACTCATCCTCGCGCTGTGCCCATTCGGTGGCTAAAAAGAGTTATAAAAAGAGTTATTAGTTGTTTGAGGGTTAGGGCAAGTAAGACCAATAAGACGAGTAAGACATTAAGAACAAATGATCCCCGACCTCTTATATCGGTCTTAATAAAGCAGTGAGTTTTCAGGAAGAGAGCAGAGAGACCATAAAGAGCGAAGAGTGCATATCGACCCAAAATAATAAAATGTAGGGACTGACCTCATACTATTGAAGTCAGCCCCTTTGCTACTCACTCTATTCGCTCTTTTGAATTTCTACTCTATCTCTCCA
>JAFVSV010000050.1 GCA_017503575.1 Alistipes sp.
AGCAACAACCTCGGCAACAGCAGCCTCCTCAGCATCTACGGCAGCCTTAACAGCCTTCTTGATGCGTGGCTTTGCCTGCTTTGCGCCCTCCTGAGCCTCCTTCTCCTTCTCGAGCTTGCGCTCCTCAGCGCCCTCAGCGATAGCACCGCATACTACATCGAGGATGGTAGCGATTGACTTCTGAGCATCGTCATTTGCAGGAATTACGTAATCGATGTCGGTAGGATCACAACAAGTATCAACCATTGCAAATACGGGGATGCTCAAACGCTTTGCCTCCTTAACGGCGTTCTGCTCCTTCTGCACGTCGATAACGAACAATGCAGCTGGAAGACGGTTAAGGTCGGCGATAGAACCAAGGTTCTTCTCGAGCTTTGCACGCTGACGAGAGATCTGGAGCTTCTCGCGCTTTGAGAAATTATCGAAAGTACCGTCGTTGGTCATCTTATCGATGGTAGCCATCTTCTTAACGGCCTTACGTATGGTGGGGAAGTTTGTAAGCATACCGCCAGCCCAACGCTCAGTAACGTAGGGCATACCTACGGCTGCTACCTTTTCGGCAACGATCTCCTTAGCCTGCTTCTTTGTTGCTACGAACAATACGCGGCGACCGCTCTTTACGATCTGCTTAAGTGCTGCTGCAGCCTCATCAAGCTTGATAGCTGTCTTGTGAAGATCGATGATGTGGATGCCGTTCTTCTCCATGAAGATGTATGGAGCCATTTTAGGGTTCCACTTTCTCTTCAAGTGACCGAAGTGTACACCGGCCTCCAAAAGTGTATTAAAATCTGTACGTGCCATTTTTCTTTTCTTTTTTTGTTTTTTAACTCTTTTGTCAACCTCTCGGTAACGCCCTTGCGGGCTGTTCTTGGAGGTTTAATCGCAATCGGGCAACCATCGTGGCAGCACACCGGATGCACTATTTTCTCCTTTATGCTACGCGCACCCTCTTCGTCGAAGATATAGTAATATAGGTGTGGTCCGCGTGGTTTTGAACCCTGATTGTGCTATGCCGAAAGTAAAAGGTCGGTAAGGATTAACGCTTACTGAACTGGAACTTACGACGTGCGCCGGGCTGACCGGGCTTCTTACGCTCAACCTCGCGTGAATCACGCATAAGGAAGCCGTTCTTCTTCAATACAGGACGCATCTCTGCATCAATCTGGCAGAGTGCACGAGCAATACCCATACGAGCTGCCTCTGCCTGACCCTTGATACCACCACCTACGAGGTTGATAGTAACATCGTAGTTCTCCAATGTGTTGGTTACGAGCAAAGGCTGCTTAACCTCATACTGAAGAATGTGCAAGGGGAAGTAAACCTCCAACTCCTTGTGGTTGATTGTAATCTTACCTGTGCCGGGCTTCACGAATACGCGAGCAACAGCTGCCTTACGGCGACCTACGGTGTTTACAACTTCCATAATTCTTACTTAATCTCGTTTAACTTAATCTCCTTAGGGTTCTGTGCAGCGTGAGGGTGCTCAGCGCCAGCATAAACCTTCAAATTCTTCATGATTGCCTCACCAAGGCGGGTCTTAGGCAACATGCCGCGTACTGCGTGCTCTACAACGAACTGAGGCTTCTTACCTGTTGTGAGGAAGTCCTCAGGAGTAGCGAAACGCTGACCACCGGGGAAACCAGTGTAGCGGGTGTAGACCTTATCGGTCATCTTTGCGCCAGTAAGCTTCACCTTATCCGCGTTAATTACGATAACATAGTCACCGCAGTTAGTGTGGGGAGTGTAGCTTGGCTTGTTCTTGCCGCGGAGGATCTTTGCAACCTGCGAAGCAAGGCGTCCCAAAATCTCGTTCGTAGCGTCAATCACGAACCACTCCTTCTGAGCGTCCTCTGCCTTGACCGAGATAGTCTTGTAACTCTTTGAATCCACTTTGTTAAAAGTTTAGTTAATACTTAATTTATTGTAATCCATTACCCGAAAACAACTTTTCGGGCTTGCAAAGATACTAAATTTTAGTAACAAACAAATCTATGGTAGCTCTTTTTTTTATGTGAAAGTGTTAATAGCCGTATATACAGTGAGTTAACATATTTTCGAGGCCTTGTTTTTTTATATACAATTGGTTAATATGTGTTAATATTCAAGAGGTTCATCGAAACGAAAAAAAGAGCTTAGAGAAATCCCTAAGCTCCTTTGTCGTTTAGCGTGCTATGCGGCGTATATCCCTCTTTTGAGACTCGCAACGCTTGGTCATCTCCGTTTGAAGTGCAACTCTACGCTCCTTTTCGACTGCTGCGCGGTCAGCATCGCTAACCTCAATTGCGATATGCTGTGTGCGGTCGATGCGTATGTCGCTTACCGATACCTCCGAGGTGGCTAACGTGCGCGATACGACCATTGACGATGGCTCGCCGCCGTATGCCTTGAACGTCTCGGGCTCCGATGCACCATCCTTCGTTAGGTTGATAATCTTGCGGAAGAGCTTGCTTGGCGTAAACATAGCGTCGTACGCCACAGCTACAACGGTCATCTCCGTATCCATAGGTACCGACATAATCATACTCATGAGTGTATATCCCATATTTAGGTCCTCGTAGAACATATCGTCTGGGAAGGTGTACTCGTCGGTAAGGTCGCGGTTGTATACAGCGAAGTAGAACTCCTCGTACTCACCCTCGATATTTACAGACATAGGTACGATAGCCTCGTTGTCGCAGCCCTCGAACTGTGTGTAGCCGTACTCAAATAGAGCCTCGCCATCCCAGTACTCATCCCACTCAACAGAGATATTTATGTCGGCATGCTCCATGGCAGTTGTAGTAAACACCTCGCTAAATACCATCTCGGTGACGAACTCGGCAGTGTCGTAGTCCATGATTATCACGCCAATCTTATAATCGGTCTCTGGGCGCAAGTCCCATGCTGTGGTGGTTATGTAGCCCTGCGTAAGCTCCCATGATGAGAAGGCTGGGATGTCGCCGTCATAATATTTCGCGAGAACAACATCCTTGATATATGCCTTGGCCTCCTCGGCTGTATAGTCGGCAGGGTAGATAAGCCAGTTGTAGAAGTGACCCTTGTCCGAAGGGTCGATCTCGAGCCAAGCGTTGTCCGCTCCAGGTACGACATTGAATGTAAAGGTGCAATCCTGGGGGTCACCTGAGGCTGTTGTCGTCACCTCTACCTTAATCATGTCGGTTGTTTGTGTGCCTGCCTTACTACCAAATGCGAGGATTGTGTAGTCTGTCTCGGGGCGCATACGCGAGTAGGTATGTGTGTAACTGCCGTTAAAGGTGTACTCGCTAACCAGATAGTCGTATTTGGTTATCACATGTTTGTATATCTCGCTATCTGTCATGCCCGCAATATCTTCCGACTTAACTGGGATAACCACATAGGGGTCATTATTAGTCGTTGTCACCTTTACTGTCACTTGAGACTGGTTTATCTCTTTAATCTCTACCGTAAGTTTATTCTCTGACATTTCAGCTTTAGGTGTGGTGTACTCGGTAAATGACACCTCGCCCACAAGTTTACAATCCTCGTCCCACTTAGCAGCATAAATAATGTACTTTGTATCTGCTTTTACTCTCTCCCAGCCATCATCGACAGTGTCGTAGACATTGCACATATCGAAGTAGTCCTTACGCGTATCGATAAACTCGTAGTACATATACATATCGATGTTTGCTTCGATATCGCCCACCTGGATGGCATCGCGAAGGTCGTTGCTACCGGCCAACGTCTTCCACTCCTCAATCTCGGCCTCGGTAGCTACGCCGTGGTAGAAGTTTACACCCCTGTGCGAAGGAGTTACGACAAACTCCATGATGTAGTCCTCCTCCTTGATGTCGAACGTAAAGGTGATGTCACCCTCATAAGGCTTCTCTGTTGTTGCCTCCTTGGCTACGATGTCTGTGGTACGCTCGCCATCTATGGTAAGACCATAGACATATACTACATACTCGGTCTCGGGTGCAAGATCCGTAATCTCGATACCCTCCTGTGAGCCCATGCCTACCATCTCAGCAATGAACTCCTCGCGGGTGATGCCGTAGCTCTCGGCTAAGTACTCGAAGTATGCCATGTCCGAGATAAATACCTCCTCGTCGCTGGTCTTGTCGTCCCAATACTCCTTGTATGTCACCATAGGAATCCATGTCATGTCGGGGTGTGAGGTCTCGATGTTGAATGTGATGGATGTTGGGCTCACCTCGGAGATCACTACCTCGAGTGATAGGTTCTCGCGGGGAATCTCGATGTTGGGCTGTTTCACCGTAATCTCCACATTCTCGGCTCCCTCGTACTTCAGTACGACGTTGATTACGCGGCCTGTTGTCGTAGTGTTCTTATCTGCCGAGAAGCTAATCTTATCCTCGCTGGTCTCAACCAATAGCCACTCGGCGAGGTTTTCCACCTCGAGTGGTTTGCGATTTTCAGCCTTCACATTCTCGATTGTGTAGCCAATCTCGATGCTCTCGCCATGTGAGTCGAGGGTTACCTCGGTGGCGTCAATCTTGATTACGGGTGCCTTCTCGGGCGTTGTTGTTGGCTCCTTTTCGCACGATGCGAAGCCCACCGTTAGGGCTACGGCCATCAACAAAAGTTTAATCTGTCTCATAAATATGTGGTTAATGTGTGTATATATGTCTATATGTATCTGTTAGGTTAGATAATTGGTTATGCAAATATATGTATTTATATTCAATATTCGCATCTCCATGGGACTTTTTTTATGTTATATTTGCGAGTCGCAATCAGTGCACGCGCGCGTGTACGCGTTTTTATCTTTATCATAGTGCGGTTATTATCCTATATAAAAATATATCGCAGGATGATTACCACCCTGCGATATATTTATAGTCTCGAAACGCCCGAAGCATTTGTTAAAATGTCGCTATCGCATAACCTCGATTAGCTCTATCTCAAACTTCAGAGCCTCGTTAGGGCCAATGACGCCGCCTGCACCGTTAGCACCGTAGGCGAGGTGTGCGGGAATCCATAGGGTGATTTTACCACCCTCGTTGATATGTTTTAATCCCTCGCCCCACCCCTTTATTACTTGGTGTAGTCCAAAGATTAACGGCTCGCCACGCTCGTAGCTCGAGTCAAAAGTCTCGCCATTGCGCAACGTGCCACGATAGTGCACCTGCACCTTATCGGCATCGTTAGTGGGGTAGGCGCCCGTACCCTTACGCTCCACGCGGTAGAGGAGTCCCGACTCGCACTTAATTACGCCCTCTTGCTTTTCGATATCTGCCAGCCACTCTGCCGATAGGCGTGCATTCTCCGCCTTGAGCTCCTCCTGCTTGGCCCTTGCGGCCTCCTCTTCAACCTGCTGCATCTGTCGTAATAGAGCACTCATCTCACTCATTGGCATACGCATCTTACTATCTATCTCACTATCGCTACGCACCATAAGGGCATCGTCATAGCCACATATAACGGATGCTATGTCGAACTTGAAATGCGCCTCTACGAGCGAGCATCCCATGACATAACCCATGCCCATCGACACCTTTTCTTTGGTGTACACATCGTCGAAGAGGGAGGGTAGAGTGCTCGTGCCGCTTGCTTTGGCTTGGAGGTATGGGGCCATTCGTTTGTTGTGGAACTCTGACATCATCTTGCTATAAAGAGCCCGCTGCTGCTCATCAACCTCACGACTTGCGTATACACTTAACATGTGATAACGCGTAATATCTGGGTCTATGTCAACACCCCTTGAGATATAAGCAAGTGACACACCAAGACCTATGTTTGCTCCCATGGCGTAGCTCGTTGGGTCAATAGACTCATTGTCAGAGATATGGATGTCATCGATGTTGATACCCTTCGGTATGGGGTATTGGTGACTTGAGGTGCTTATATCTGCGGCTGAGGCGGTGGTAGTCACCACCGCCATCAGCATCGTTACAACTATTTTTCTCATGATTACTCTTCTGCAACCTCAGCCTCTGCAACCTCAGCCTCGGTCTCTGTCTTGGTAACCTTAATAAGCTCTACCTTGAACTTGAGAGCCTCGTTAGGACCGATAGGGCCACCTGGGCGAACATTTGTGCCATAAGCGAGCTCTGTGGGAATCCACAAGGTTATCTCGCCACCCTCGTTGATATACTTAAGACCCTCGGTCCAACCCTTGATAACACCGTTAAGAGGGAATTTTGCAGTCTCGTTACGCTTGTAGCTTGAGTCGAATTCCTCGCCATTGCGTAGTGTACCCTCGTAGTGTACCTCTACAATATCGGTGTCGGCAGTTGGGTAGGCACCATCACCCTCGCGCTCAACGCGATATAGAAGGCCCGACTCGCTCTTCTTTACACCCTCCATCTTCTCAATCTCAGAGAGCCACTCCTTAGATGCCTCAAGATTGTCGGCGAGCATCTTCTGATACTCCTCCTCGGCCTTCTTCTGCATCTCCTTCTGTATTGCAACCATCTCCTGTGAAATCTCATTTGTGGTCATGGCAAGAGCATTGTCAATATCCTCCTGGCTCTCGATTGACTCGATGAGATATGCATCGTCGAAGCCCTTGAATAACCAGCCGAAATCTATGCCATCTATATTCTGGAGAGAAGCACCCATCTGGTTAGCGAGGATGCGAGTTATGTTATCCTTAGTATACTGCTCGTTGAAGAGCTCGGGAAGCTCGGGGAGACCCTCTGTGACACCACCATCCTCGTATGCCTGACGCTTATACTTTGCCTGCTCATAAGGGCCAAATATTGTGTAGTAATACATCATAAATGACTCGTTGTCTTTTTCAAACTCCTCACTCTCAACATCTCCCGAGACATAGAAGTCCAATACATGTTTCTTGAAAAGGTCCATATCGAGCTCCAAGCTTGCAAATTGCATCTTAACACTTAGGCCCATGATGGCGCCCTGCGCATAAGAGCGCTTGTTGATAACTTCGCTAATAGGTGTCTCACCAAGCTCTGCGAGGGTTGTCTCTACTGCGCTAATCTCATCCAATGCATTCTGCTTGCGCTCCTCTGCAGTTGCCTCATTGCCTTGCTCCTTTTCGTTGTCCTTCTTACTCTCGCTATTGCAAGCCATCGTAAATGTTGCTGCTACAATAGCCATCACATAAAAAAATCTTCTCATCGTGTTACTATTTTTAAGTTATTAATTAATTATTATCTCTAAGTTTTAGTCACTAAACGCTCAAGTTCGTTAATTATTATCATGCTTTGCGATTTACCCCTCTTCTTCGCTTGGCTCATCATCGGGCGTATCTATCGCAATAGGCTCACCGTCAATTACAAGTGTCACAGTGTATCTATTTCTGCCACTGCTATTGATAACCTTATCACGCTCTATGCTGTCGATTGTGAGTGCTCCCGCACGGAGCTCAGGGTGCTGGAAGATGATATACTCGCTAATGGTCTTGTTGCGGTGCTCCATGACTCTAATTAGCTGGTCGTCAATGAGGTCACCGTATAAGGCGCGTGCCTTTGCATGGGTTGTCATCTGCGATGGGTCAATGCCCTGTGCCATGAGCATCGAGTCGGTGAAGGCTACCACATCCTTATTCAAGAGACGCATGTTGTTAATCTTTGCGAAGTCGAGCATGTCGAGACGATGCTTATCGTCGCTCTGTTGTGAGTTATAATACGCAATCTTGAGGTTAAGCTCGGCAATCTGCTGTGTGGCACGCTTATAGTTCACCTCGTGGGTAAGGCGCACGCTGAGTGTCTCATCGTTGGCTAACGCTTCGGCCATCTTGTCGATACGGGCGTACTGCTCGGCTGTGAGGCCTGGCTCGAGAATGTCGACACTTATATGGCGGAAAGCATCCTGCTTATCGCCACTCATCCACTCGAAAGGCGCTGCTACAACCTTAACAAGGAGGTTGCCTATGGCCTTGAGTATGGTGCGCTGGTATGAGAACTCGGGAGAGTCGATATTGCCTGATACGGGTAGCTCAATGTCGATGTGGTCGTCCTTGTCGGTGAGGATATAGATGCCAGCACGCAGCGGCAGATTGAAATCCACCTCCATGCTCTTATCCCTCTTGCCGAGCTTAAAGTTGTATGTTCCTAACTGGTTAATGCCATTGAGCTCTCCATTAGTTATTGTATTCTGGCTCCTAAACGTGAGGTTGCCCGACTCTACGGGGAAGGCTGTGAAGTACTCGATATATGGCTCGAGGCTCTCTATATCCACATTCGAGAGTATGGCCATGATACTCTGATTGTGGAAGTCATCCAGCGAGCCCTCCCAGCGTATGACTGCCTTACCCTGCTTGGGTACGTTACCATTGATGGTAATGTCGTTCGTGCCATCTATGTCAAGTTGCTTCGCCGTTACAGAGAGGTCGCTAATGTCATAGGTGAACTCCTTGTGAAGGGTATGGTCGGCATAGTGGAGGTCGCCATTTGTGAGCTGAAGGTCGTCTATGGTGATACTCATGTCGGTAATAACATCGTCCTCGCTCGTGGTTATGCGCACCTCCTCGCGTATGTCATACATCTCGCCGCCAAGGCTCTTGGCAGAGGTCTCAACCGTCACCTCTGTCTCCTCGGGGAAGAGTCCCGAGAAGTTGGTCGTGCCATCGGCATTGAGTATAAACTGTGTGGCGTAACCCATGGCATGGAGCCTATTAAAGGCATAACGCTCATATTCGACATTGAGGCTCTCGATATCTCCGCTGAAGCTATCGGCGCTGAGGATGTTGCCGCCATCAGGCCCCAGAATCTCACCATCGTTGATTATGAAGCTACCGCTAATATCCATAGCGAAGATGTTGTCAACATTGCCAACAAGGTGCGCCTCGGCCTCGCCTACGCCCTCAACACTTGTGACATTCAGGTATGGCGTCCAATACTTGTATGTGTCGCTTAACTGAAAGTTGGCGATTGTGCCTTGGAAGTCGAAGTCAAAAGTGTCGTAATTAAAGAGTAGTACACCCCCGACATTGGCTGTGCCATTGATACATAGCGAGGCATCGATGCTGCTCATGGCATCTGCCATGACGAAGTTTTTGGTATATAGATTCATCGCCGTGATATCCCATCGCTGCTCTATCTCTCGGTCTATGTACTCTATATGTCCATCCTCAACGGTGACATTCTCGATGGTTATCTTCCACTCATCGTCAGCATCGTCAGTGCCGTATTGCTCCTCGACAATGCCCGGAACGATATACTTGACGAAGAGATACTCCACAAGGTCGTCGAAGTTGAACACCTCGCCATCTTGAATAACACTCAAATAGGGGCGCGTGAGGTGAGCGCGTGTGACGTGTATGTGGCCATCCATGATATCCATCACATCCAGCTCTGCCTCAATATGGTCGATGCTGGCAAAGCGTGTGGTGTTGTCGGCCTCGTATAGTATTATGTTGTCTGCTGATGCGGTGCCGCTAAAGAGTCGCAAACGCAAGTTATTCATCTCGATACGGCGTCCCAACAGCTCCTTATCGTTGCGCTCGATATAGCTCTCAACGATAGGCCCCATCCATATTACGAATATTATCGCAAGAAGCAGAAGAACGAGTAGTATGATGCCTATAACCTTGAGGGTTATACGCAGCCATCGACGACGAGGCTTGCGCTTGTCGTTCTCGAGGTCTACTTGATTTTTAATACTCTCGCTCATTGTGGCTGTACGGCATCATAGGTTTATTACTACTTTTGCCACCTCATTGTAAAGCGGCGAAGCGGACGAATTAGGAAGCCCGGCAGATACTTACATATCGGGATAAGAAGCCTGAACCACCAGTCGGGGACTACCACGCGGCGACCCTTGAACATGGCATTGAGACCACGACGAGCACAACTCTTGGGCGACATCAATATCCCCCACTTAACACCAAAGCGCTGCAACCCTTTCGATAGTCCATATAGGTCTGTGGCTATGCCCGCAGGACATATCGCCGTAACGGTGACCCCCGTCTTGCGTAGCTCCTTCGAGAATGCCTGCGTGAAGCTCTTGACGTATGCCTTGCTGGCACTATATGCCGAGAGGCCAGGGAAGGGCATCCATATAGAGTAGCTCGACATGTTGAGCAGGCGACCCTTGCCGCGACGTACCATATCCTCGCCATAGAGACGACAGATGGTCGTCAGTGTTAGGTCGTGAAGAAGTATTATGCGCTCAAGGCGCTCCTGTGGTGTCTTGAGAATATCGCAGAACGAGAACATGCCGGCGTTGTTTATAACAACGTCAAATGTGTAACCCTCCGCAACGCTCCAGTCATGGAGTGTGCGTCCTGCATCCTGCGTTGCGAGATCCATAATCTTGGCTACGCACTGCACGTTGTGCGTCTCGGCTATTATGGCTGCCTCCGCCTCTACATCTGGACGAATGTCAACCATTACAAGATTGTAGCCGAGGAGCGCCAAACGCTCAGCATACTGACGACCAATGCCGAGTGCCGAGCCTGTGACCATCGCCCAAGCACTGCCGCGCTCTACCTCGCCTCTCTTACGCTTTCTGAAGCACATATATCGCTACTTTATTGAGTTTATCTCCTTCCACAAACGATCTGGAATATGCTCCTTGCAGTTGTGGCAGCACTGCATATCCACAGAGTACATACGCGCCATGCAGTAGTCGCGGTGGTCGCAGCCGCTGCGTGTGGCCATATCACCCTCCTTGAGCTTGTTGACAAAGGCCGGGTCGTTGACCAAGGCGCGTGCCATTTGCACAAGCTCGAAGCCCTCGTCGAGGACCCTCTCTATGCCCTCGCGCGATACGAGACCACCCACATATACCAATGGACCCTTCAATGCTGCGCGGAACTTCTTGGCATTCTCCAAGAAGTAGCACTCCTCGAAGTCATACTGCTTGATGAGCCACTGACCGAAGAGCGATACTACAATCTTCTGCAACCACTCATTCCAACCCATGTAGTAGCCCATGGTCTTTGTTGGGATGCGGCCGCGCATGACAGCCATTGGAGCCTTCGACACGAAGCCCGATGATAGTACTATGCCATCAACACCGAATGTCTCTATCTGCTTGGCAATCTCTATTGACTCGGGTATCTGAATGCCACTCTTGAAGCCATCCTCCATGTTGTGCTTGACGAGGACGCCCATGCCATGCTTGCGAGCTTTCTCCATCACCTCCTCCAAACACATGTTCATAAAGCGCATGCGGTTCTCGAGTGAGCCGCCATACTCATCGCGACGATGGTTGGTGTATGGCGATAGGAACTGTGAGATAAGATATCCGTGGCCAGCATGTACCTCCACCGAGTCGAAACCCGCGTTGTGTGCCGTATCTACTGCGGTGCCGAAGTCCTTGGCAAACTGAATAATCTCCTTGCGCTTCATGCGACGATGGAACGTTGGAGAGTATAGGTTGAAGCCGTTAGATGCCGATACGGGGAAGCTGCCCGCTGTTGACCAGTGTGTCATATTGCCACAGTGGCCAAGCTGAATGCCTACGGCAGCACCCTCGTTGTGTACGGCGTCTGTGAGGTCGCGCAAGGCGGGAACTATCTCGTCGCGCAGCCATAGCTGCTTGTTGAACGATATGCCGCTACGGTTGATTGATGCGTAAGCTACGGTAGTCATGCCTACGCCACCCTTGGCAACACTCACATGGTAATCCTTGAGTGCCTGCGTAGGTGAAAAATCCTTACCCATAGATTCGAAGGCTGCCGAGCGTATCACTCGGTTGCGAAGCGTCACGCTTCCCAGCTTATAAGGAGTGAAAAGCTTCGACTCCTCCAATCTCTTCTTGTTTTCCATTATGTGGTAAATTAGTAGATAAACGGTATTATGCGCTTACGCTTAAGCGCGGTGAACTCCTCGCCAAACTCCTTCTCGTAGCGCTTGTAGAGTGATGCCGAGCGTGGCCCGAGGTTCGCAAATGTCCATAGTGCGAATACAGCACCTGCCCACGACCATGTCGCAATGGCGAAGCCTACCCACTCCATGAACTCGCCAAAGTAGTTTGCCGACGAGACGTAGCGGAACATACCACCCTTGGGTATGTAGTGCTTTGTGTCGCCGGGCTTGCGTAGATGGCGTATTATGTAGTCCGAGTGGAGGTTTGTGATAAAGCCGAAGAGCCATACAGCGATGCCGATGTAGATAAATGGCTTCGACATCCAGCCGTCATAGTAGCCTGTTGCTGGGCCATAGTAGAATATCCAGCCGCCCTGCATAATGGCATTCAGCGTGTTGAATACCATGCCCATAAGCATGATGCCTACGGGCATCTTCGAGTTGCCGCGTATGAGCAACGGGAAGATAAACGAGCGCTGGAAGTAGTGTGTCTGGAAGACGATGAATAGGAGCAGAGGCGCTGTCTCCATCTTCACGGGTGAGAACCACCATAGCACCGCCATGGCAAAGAATACGGGGCACTCCATTAGTACCCACGCCACCTTGTTAGGTACAGGGAAGCCAAACTTGGGGTTGAACAAATAGCCATATCCCGCCTCCACGAAGTATAGTGCAACGAACACCACAACAGCCACGGCTGCCATGATGATAAGCAGGGTGTTATATGCCTCTAATGATAGTAGCTCGGTAAACATAATAGTCTGTAATATAGTAGTTTATATCCTGCCCCGCGCGTCGCGTGCAATGCGTACGCGTGCGCCCAACCCTACAAAGATATGTATTATTTCGTGAAAAGCGAAATTAAATGCTCAAAAAGAGACAATAAGAGAGATTTCGTTGCCTCAATGACCACGAAACCTCTCAACAGATAATTTGCAATATTATCGCCTACAATGTGTTAAACTTATTTTCGCAACTCCTATTGCAGAGAAGCGGGCACAAAAAAAGAGAACCCGAAAGTTCTCTTTTTCTCTTTGTGCATTCGTTAATTACTCAGCCATTATTACCAACAACGCGATAACTGCCTTTGTCAAAAGGCGCAGACTGCAAGTCTGCCACAAGTCCCCCTTATCAAAGGGGGATTTAGAGGGATTGTCTATATGAGAGTAGCAAGTTTTACTTGCCTACTCCTATTGCTGAGAAGCATGCACAATTTTGCGTGATAGAGGCGCATCTATGTCGTTGAGCTTGTTCGTCAATTCCTCACATACGTCAAGTATGCTCCGGATTGACGAACTGCGACTCACCGCCATATCTACATCCTCTATCACGCAAAATAAAAAAAGAGAACCCGAAAGTTCTCTTTTTCTCTTTGTGCATTCGTTAATTACTCAGCAATAGGAGTAACGCTAACGTATGACTTACCAGAAGCCTTCTTGCAGAAGCCAACTGTTCCGTCAACCAATGCGAAGAGTGTGTGGTCCTTACCCATACCCACGTTCTCACCTGGGTTGTGTACTGTACCTCGCTGACGCACGATAATGTTACCCGCCTTAGCGTA
>JAFVSV010000051.1 GCA_017503575.1 Alistipes sp.
CAACGCCTTGAGCAATTACTGGCAGCACCAAACAGCAAGTCATTATTAAACAGCATGCAAGATGTTGCCTTCGATGGTTGGACACGCTGGTCGATTGTATTTAATCCAAACCAAAAACAAGCCACCTATTATTTCAACGCAGATTTCTCCACTCCTTATACCATCGAATTATAACAACCCATAGCACATGACTATCCGCCCTACTACATACGCCGACATTGATGCGTTTCTGGAAATCTTCGCCTATGCTCGTGCGCAGATGATTGCTGACGGCAACCCAACGCAATGGGGCGATGGTTATCCCACGCGCGAACAGTTGGAGGAAGACATCCATCGCGGCGTGAGTTATATCATTGAACACAAAGGAGTGCCCTGTGCCACTTTCGTTTTTATCATAGGTGCAGACCCTACTTATCAATATATTGAGGACGGTCAATGGTTAGACGACACGCTACCCTACGGCACCATTCATCGCATTGCATCTAATGGGCAGCAACGAGGGATCTTCCGCACCGTACTCGACTGGTGCTCAGCACAATGCAGCAATATCCGCATAGATACTCACCAAGCCAATGCCCGCATGATTCACCTCATTGAGCAAGCCCAATTCACACGTTGTGGCATCATTTATACACGTAATGGCTCACCCCGAATTGCGTATCAGAGGGTATGAGGCGGGCAGCGGAGCTGCAGTATAGAGTGTAAAGTGTAGAGTGTAAAGGCAAGGAAATAGAGGCTTTGCCGCACTCCCATGCCTCTAACCTTTAGCCTTTAACCTCTAGCCTATAAACTATAAACTATAAACTAAACACAAAAATATGTTATACGACTTCAGTTATCAGAATCCTACGCGGATTCATTTTGGCAAGAAAGCCATCGATAAGCTAGCTGGCGAACTCCGTGAGTACGGAAAGAATGTCCTACTCGTTTACGGCAAAGCATCTATCAAGAAGATCGGTCTCTATGACCAAGTCATGAATATCCTGCAAGCCGAAGGCAAGAACGTTGTCGAACTGGCAGGCATCAACGCCAATCCGCGTTATACCCAGTTGCTCGAAGGCGCACGTCTCGTGCGTGAGCACAATATCGACCTTATCCTCGCTGTGGGTGGTGGTTCGGTCATTGACTGCGCCAAAGGTATCGCTTGTGCTGCCTACGCCGAAGGCGATGTATGGCAACGCTACTACGTCAATCAAGAGCCCGTGACCAACCGCGTCATACCTGTAGGTAGTATCCTCACGATGGCAGGTACTGGTAGCGAAATGAACTCTGGCTCAGTGATCACCAACGAGGCAGAGAACCTGAAGATTGGACGCGTTTATCCATTGGCATTGGTCACTCCACGTTTCTCTATCCTCAACCCCGAGTACACCTATTCTGTGCCTAAGTATCAGATGATTAGCGGTATCTTCGACATCTTCTCCCACCTCATGGAGCAGTATTTCTCTGGTGATGACGACTGCACCAGCGACTACCTCATCGAAGGACTGATGCTCTCGCTCATATCCGCTTCGCGCAAGGCGATTGTCAATCAAGAGGATTATGAGGCACGCAGCAATATCATGTGGTGCGCGACAATGGGACTCAACAAGATTCTTGGCCTCAGCAAAACCCAAGACTGGGAAGTGCATATGATTGAGCACCAATTGGGTGCCTATACCGACTGCGCACACGGTATTGGTCTGGCTATCATCTCGCCTGCCTACTACCGCTACATCTACCGCGACGGCTTGCATAAGTTCGTGCGCTATGCCAAAGTAGTTTGGGGCGTAGAAGACCACGGACAAGGCGATGAAGCGATTGCATTAGAGGGTATCAACCGCCTCGAGGCATTTATCGCCGAATTGGGCATTCCTGCTACCCTCCGCGAGGTGGGTGCAACCGAAGAAATGCTACCACTCATTGCTAACTCCACTGCCCTCGGCGGCGGCTACAAACAACTCAACGCCGAAGACATCTTGGCTATCCTCAAGGCCTGCTACTAATGGCTCATGCTTATATAACGACACAGAGCGGCACGCAGTGTCGCTCTGTATTATTTACATTGCTCATATTTATAGTGGTAAATCTACCTCTTCATCCGTGTAGTTGGGTGGCAGAGGACGGCAATTATAGGTAGATGCCATCGATTCGCCATAAGCCCCTGCACTACGTATAGCCAACAAGTCACCCCGCTGAGTGATAGGTAGCAACACATCCTTGTCAAACACATCACTCGATTCGCAAATAGGACCAACGATGTCGTAGCGTTGTGTAGCGTGGTGTAACGATGGTATGGCGTGGTGGATTTTGTGCTTGGCTTGATAGAGTGCA
>JAFVSV010000052.1 GCA_017503575.1 Alistipes sp.
CTCGGCATATACCTCAGGCATAACCTCCTCCAATGATGGGTACTTAGCCTTGCGCTCCTCCTCCGAGATGTTCTGCGCAGCTGCCCAACGCTTCGAGCCCTCGATGGTAATCTGCTGTGGGGTGCGGATACCTGCCACAACGTCCTCGCCCTGTGCGTTGATGAGGTACTCACCGTTAAAGATGTTCTCACCAGTAGCGGCGTCACGCGAGAAGGCAACACCGGTAGCCGAGTTGTCACCCATGTTACCGAATACCATTGCCTGTACTGATACTGCAGTACCCCAAGCCTCTGGGATGTTGTTGAGCTTGCGATAGAGGATAGCACGCTCGTTCATCCATGAGCCGAACACAGCGCAGATAGCGCCCCATAGCTGATCCCAAGCGCTTGTTGGGAACTCCTTGCCTGTCTGCTCCTTGATAGCCTTCTTGAAGGCAGCTACGAGCTCCTTGAGGTCGTCGGTAGTGAGGTCAGTGTCGGCCTTAACACCGCGCTTCTCCTTCTGTGCGTCGATAAGAACCTCGAATGGGTCGTGGTCCTCCTTAGACTGTGGCTTCATGTCGAGAACAACGTCGCCGTACATCTGTACGAAACGGCGGTATGAGTCCCATGCGAAACGTGGGTTGCCTGAGAGCTTAGCTACAGCCTCAACAGCCTCGTCGTTCATACCGAGGTTGAGGATAGTATCCATCATACCAGGCATTGAGGCACGAGCACCTGAACGTACTGATACCAACAATGGAAGGTTGGTGTCGCCGAACTTGCGACCTGTGAGCTTCTCGATATTCTTGATAGCTGCCTCTACCTCGGGGCGGAGAATCTCGATAACACGCTCCTTGCCCTTAGAGTAGTACTCCGAGCAAACATCAGTGGTGATGGTAAATCCTGGAGGTACAGGAATACCGATAAGGTTCATCTCAGCGAGGTTGGCACCCTTACCGCCGAGCAACTCGCGCATCTTGCTATTACCCTCAGCCTCCTTATTGCCGAAGGTGTAGACACGTTTTACATCTGCCATAATCGTTTGTTTTATAATTAGTTAATATGAAATTACTTATTTGCATAAGGCGCAGACACATATCTCTGGCCTATTGTAGCTTACAAAAGTAAGCAAAATAATCGGGAAATGCAAATAAAATGAGGAAAACTGACGATGAAATATGCGCAGGCGATGCCGCGGGTAACCGTGGGTAACGAGTTACTGTAGGTTGTTATGAGTTACGGGTTGCTACGGGTCTCTGTGAGTTATGAATTTCTATGGAGACGTTGCCTCGTCCCTCCTCCTCGCAAGCAGGCTCCGCCTGCGCCCTCTCAAGGGCGTCAGCCCGCCCTCTCAAGCGAAGCGCCCGACCAAGGAGTTCTGCTCCGCCCGATAAAGCGAAGCGTCCGCAAACAGTGCTAATTACTATTTGATGGCTAACGCTCTACTTCTCGATGACGCCGCTGCCCGCAACAATGTCGCCATCGTACCACGCGGCAAACTGACCCGCGGTGATGCCCCTCTGTGGCTCGTCGAAGAGGATATATAGCCCCTCGGCATCCATGATTAGCTCGGCTTGTTGAAGCGGCTGGCGGTAGCGTATGCGCACCATATAACGGCGACGCTCGCCAATGCTCATGGTGTCAATCTTGTCGACCCAGTGGATATCGTCGTGCGCTATCTTGAGCGCCTTGCGGTAGAGGCCTGGATGGCTGTCACCCTCGCCTACGTAGATGACATTCTCGTTGACATCGGTGCCAATGATAAATAGCGACTCCTTACGCCCACCAATGCCCAAACCCTTGCGTTGACCTATGGTGTAGAAGTGCGCACCCTGGTGTGTACCTATCTTCTTTCCGTCGCGCACGGTAAGATGGTATGGTGTGGCAAGCGCCTTATAGTCATCCTCTTGGCAGTCGCGTACGAAGCGTGGCGAGTGGGGTAGTATCTCGTGTACGTTGCCCTCCTTGGCCTTAAGTTGTTGTTGTAGGAATACGGGTAGGTCTACCTTTCCCACGAAGCATATACCCTGTGAGTCTTTGCGTTTTGCCGTTGCAAGGCGCTGCTCTTCGGCAATGCGTCGCACTTCGGGTTTTAGTAGGTCGCCAATGGGGAACATGGCGTATGCGAGTTGCTCCTGCGTAAGCTGGCAAAGGAAGTAGCTCTGGTCCTTATTGGGGTCGCTGCCCGCAAGGAGCTTATAGTGTGTAATACCCTTGTTGTCAGTCCATTCAGTGCGTCGGCAGTAGTGGCCCGTGGCCACACGCTCGGCACCCAGTTTGAGGGCCTCTTTGAGGAATACGTCAAACTTAATCTCGCGGTTGCACAATACGTCGGGGTTGGGTGTTCGCCCCGCCTCATACTCCGCGAACATATAGTCCACCACGCGCTTGCGGTACTCTGCCGAGAGGTCGACATAGTGGAACTCGATGTCGAGACGCTTGGCGACAAGTTCGGCAAATACCTGGTCGTCGTACCATGGGCAGTCACCTTCGAGTGTGCCTGTCGTGTCGTGCCAGTTGCGCATGAAGAGTCCGATGACCTCATGCCCCTGCTCTTTGAGTAGGTATGCTGCCACCGACGAGTCGACACCGCCTGAGAGACCTACGACAACCTTCATACGCGCTACTTAATAAGCTGCATAAACTCGTCACGGGTGCGAGGGTCAGAGAGGAATAGGCCGGTGAATGCCGATGTGGTTGTCACCGAGCGCTGCTTCTCCACGCCGCGCATCTGCATACATGTATGGCTTGCCTCAATGACGACGGCAACGCCAGCGGGGCTGAGGGCTTGCTGTATGCTATCGCGAATTTGCACCGTGAGTCGTTCTTGCACTTGTAGACGACGAGCGAAGCACTCTACGACGCGTGCAATCTTCGATAGACCAGTGATATAGCCATTAGGGATGTATGCGACATGAGCCTTGCCGATAAATGGGAGCATGTGGTGCTCACATACCGAGAACAGCTCGATATCCTTTACGAGGACCATCTGCTGATACTCCTCCTTGAACATCGCCGAGCGGAGTATGGCAATGGGGTCTTGGTTGTAGCCCTTGGTGATGAATGACATCGCCTTTGCTACACGCTCGGGTGTCTTGATAAGTCCCTCGCGTTCTGGGTCTTCGCCAAGTAGACGAAGTATTTCACGATAGTGACCCATAAGCGCCTCTATGCGCTCCTGGTCATATATATCTTCACGTTTGTAGTTTGCTGTAAACTCCTCCATAGTAAGCTTCTATTTTATCTTGCAAAGGTATGATAAAAAGCGCTGAATAGCAAATTTATTTCTCTCTTGTGGGTGAAATAAGCCAATCTTAGTTTTCGAATGTCAATCTTTCGTAATAACAGCCGAGGAGCCTATCATCTTCATTGTGATAAGCTCCCCAGCAGTCAATATAGATATTAATGTTTAGTTCTCGATTCCTACGCCGTAACCTGCGAATGGGTGAATTGACACCACATAGCAAGCACCATAGCGAGTGTTACCCGTAAGTTTGATATTTGCCTTATCACCGTCAATAGATACGCTGTACTCGTTCAAGAGAGGTGTCTTAGGCTCTGTCATCAAGTCGTCAGAGTCGGTAATCCAAAGACGTGTTACAAGGCCTGTGGCATTGTCAATCTCATAGCCCCACAACGTAACAGCGTGGCTTGCAGCATTGAAGTTAGCACCAAGGTTGATTGTAAGGCCAGCCATACCATAATGGAAAGTCTCAACAATAAGGTTAGAGAATGCCTCCAAGCGCTCTACACCGAGATAACTTGTTCCACCACCCCAATAGTTGTAGTTGTTGAAGATGGTGATATATAGGTTCTTAAGGTCAAGGCCTTCAACACCTGGAACGATGACATTCTCATAGCCGTGGTATATATTTGGATATACCTCGGTATCCCAAATGCTCTTCCAGTAACCACCCTCGGTCAAAGGTGCTGCCTGAGAACCTGGCGAAGCAAACTCACCACCATTGAGTTTACCCTCGAAGTACCAAGGAATAGCCTCCTGCATATGACCACCACGTGAGTTGTCCCACTCCGAGTGGAATACGTTCATAAGCTCCAACTCATAAGGGCCATAATTAGTATAAGATGTAACACCAGGGCCATCAACAGCACCTGCTGGAAGAGTCTTGCCCGCAGCCTTGTAGCGGTCCTGGAACCACTGTATCATATTCGATGATGTAGCAGCCCAACACATGTTGATATCGCCGTTGTTGCCCTGAGCCTTCTTGTTTACATCGTACCAACCTGAAGTGAGCGTAACGCCCTCGGCGAAGACGATGCTCTTGCCCGTAGATGTAACCTCCTCGGCGGTGATGGTAATCTCGTTAGACTTCTGCTCGCCCTTTACGGCATATACGGTGTATGTGCCTGGGGTAGTGGTGATAAAGCGGTTGCCATTGAGTACGCCATCGTTGACATAGATAGTCGACTGGTCGGTTACGTTAGCGCCATCCTGCGTAACGGTGAACTTTGTAGAGTCCACGCCATTGGCCTTGATGTTGGTCTCGGTGGCGGTGAGCTTGATAGGCTTCTCCTCCTCGACAATCTTCATGCGTACATTGACATTAACGCTGTTAGATGTCACGTCCTCGTACTTTGCGTAGAACTCAAATACACCCTCTGCCGTAGCGGTGTATGTAGCACCCTCGAGTGCCACGTCACCCTCCTTCAGATAGATTGTAGCCTCCGCAGTTACATCGTTGCCATCAAGCTCAACCTTGAATGTAGCAGTCTCATCAACGTAGATTGTTGCAGGCTCTACCGAGAGCTTAAGCTCCTTGGTTGCAGGGTCATCGTTAGGGCCGTCGCCCTTATCCTCCTTGGCGTAGACCTGCCAAACCTCTGACTTGGCATTGTTATACTTAGCATAGAACTCATACTCGCCAGCATACTTTGTCTTGAAGGTGTTACCCTCCAATGCCTCGTGCGAGTCGGCAAAGTGAATGGTGGCATCTGCGGTTACATCCTTGCCATCAAACTTTACTGCAAATGTTACGCAGTCCTCTCCATTAGCAACAATCTCCGCCTTATCTACTATAAGTTGTAGCTTAGGCTCGAACGATGGCTCCTTGCTATCGCAGGCCACAAAGCCAAGGAGAGTTACAAGTGCAAAAAATATCTTCTTCATACCTAATTTATATATATAATATATGTGAGGAGGTTGCCCTCCCCACATGTTATCACTCGATTACTTAACGCGCTTAAGGACGATGTCCGATGTTGCCACCGACCACATCTCATTATCGCGGAATACCGATGGACGGTATACACCATAGAAGAACTCTTCGCCTGAGTGGTGTGCTCCGATAGTGAGTGTGTTGCCATCCTCCGATAGTGTTACAGGGAATGTCGCAGGTGCCGACTGCTTGGCGTCGTAGTCTGCGCCATAGAAGTAGAGCGTGTAGCCATCATCACCCCAGTTATAGAGGTAGTGGTTCTTCTCTGAAGGCATTGTGATGACATCGCCCTCGCCAATCTCCAAGAATACCTTTGGACCGTAGTCGCGATATACTAACGACTCGTAGTTGCGCCAGTAACTCGATGACTCAACAAGGTCGGCAGGCGAGAAGTATGGAATCTCCTTCAATACACCCTGCGCAGATACGTCGAATGGCCAGCCGAGGATTACAAGGCGGTTGTAGTCGCGGTACTCCTTGGCGCTCTTGTCATCTGCACCAGCAGCGATGGTTACCTCTACGTCCTTGATAGAGACGTTAACACCATTTACCTGGATGAGGTCGTAAGATACGAGCCACTTACCCTGAAGAGTCTCGAAGAGGTCTGACTCAACACGTGTTGGCAGAGCCTTCTTAGGAGTTGTTCCTGACGAGCATTTGATGGTCTCGGTCTGCTCGCGGTTCTTGATGCTCACCACGGCAATATACTCTGTATCGGGCCAAAGCTCCTCGTTGATGAGTGATAGACCGGTGGTGCGAACAGCATTAAGCTGCTCAGCATTGAGCTCTATGCCGTATAGTCTTGCGATATCCGCATCTGTTTTATCCAGATCGCGCTGCTCCTGAATGTCGGCTGCTGTATTGAACGCTACCGTAACAGAGGTCGCATCCTCCGAGTAGATATTTATGCTGAGGGTCTTGTGTGGGTTCTCCGATGCGGGGGTTACGCTAACCTCTCCCTTGGGGGCATCAAGAGTCTTGCCCGAAGTGCGGAACTCAACCTCCTGCATCAACTCATTACCCTTGTTGTCGAGGAGGTAAACCATACAGAGATAGTCGGTGTCGGGAGTAAGACCACTCCAAACATCCTCATTGGCAGTGGTAAGGTGCCAAGAGCCCGAACGAGAGTCCTTAATAAGTGAGTTCAAGATAGACTCACCACCTACC
>JAFVSV010000053.1 GCA_017503575.1 Alistipes sp.
ATTTAGCCATTTGCTCGTTTTGCTTTTAGTGCTTTAAGATGCTCTTCAGCATTAAATCCTGAGGCAATACCACTCCCATTGCCCTCGGCTATCGCCATCTTCAACTCTTGCAGATGACTCTCGTTCTCCTCCAAAAGGCGCAAGCCGGCACGAATAACCTCGCTGGCATTATTGTAACGCCCTTGCTCAACTTTCATTCGAATGAAATTCTCGAAATAAGCCCCCAATGCTACTGATGTCGTTTTCATATCGCAATAATTTTCTACAAAGTTACCAATATTTGGTAACAAAACAAATTTTCTGCCAAGATTTTTACACAAACGCGATTTTGGATAAGACTAATAATTACAATATATTTCTTGCTTAAACGAAAAAGTTTACTTAATTTTGTATTGTCGGGATGTGTCTTGGCATGAGAGTGTATCGTTGACGACAATACGATGAGTCCTCCACACTTTCAAAACAACAAATAGCTGTCATGGAGGTCGACAGCATATCAACAAACAAACAACTATTATGAAGAGACTTATTCTATTAGCAGCTATTGCTGTTGGCATCACCTCATGTGGTACTCTTAAGAACTCGGCTACACATCGTGACTTCAACGTTAACACCCCTTATGCAGTGCCTATCATTGCTGACCTCGAGGTATCTGATACTAAGATTAAGCATGTATATATTCCAACAAAAGATGTCAAGAATGGTGGCACCGACAATGTCATAAACACCGCAGTGCGTGAGGCTCTCACATTGAACGGCAACGCAGATGTATTGGTAGGTCTTGAGACCCAGATTCAGTTTAACTCAAGTCGCAAGGTTAAGTCAATAGTTATCACTGGCTACCCCGCGAAGTACAAGAACTTTAGAAACCTCGATGAGGAGGAGTGGTACAACAATGAGTATTTCCAGTCGGAAGATAGAGGCAACAAGAGACTTATGAAGTGGTAGCAAGACCATAGCATCTCAATACATAACATAGAAGAGACCGGCTTAAAAAAGTCGGTCTCTCATTTTTGGTAATGATGCAAAAAGTTGCGCTTCTCGCATCATCGCCATATTGACTCTTGCTTGTTAGCGTTCGATACGACCCTCGAGGACATCCTCGACATACTCGGCGTACTGCGCAATAACTTCCACCTTATAGGCGTTACTCTCGTACCATGACGCCAACTGATATTCAATCTGCGCATGCTGATACTCGGTCAAGTTCTCCATAAACTCCTCCATCTGGCGCAACACAAATACAAAGCTCTCAATATTATCCTCCTGGGCATAACGATAGAGTTTGTCAATGAACGACATCACCTTCTCGGCCTGCGACTGCTGTGATACGGTTGTAGCCTCCGACACTGTGTCGGCAGCGAAACTCATTGTAGCAAAGCCAAAACATGCTACGGCAATAAGAATAAGCTTTTTCATAGTTTGAAAATTTTATATGAGTAAAATATAAACAGCTACACAAAGATAGCAATTTATTCACATACATCCAAACAGGAAAGCACAATACTACGCCACACGATAAATAGTTAATAGAAGGTAGTAGATACAACGCTCGGCAAAAATCCCGACGATGGGCTCTACTTAGCGTACTGCTCATTCACATTTTCTTTTGTAAGCGGCAGTAGATGCAGCCTTATCTCGAGAATCAATTTGCTATCAGAAGGGGTTAGGCTTGGTCTATCGCAAAAGAAACCACCATAGGATAGTACTATAACGTACAGTCTATGGTGGTTTATACTTTTGGGATGGGCCGAGAATGGCCCCTTATCACAACAAATTTCTATTTGGCGTAAGACACCGAACGAGTCTCTCTAATAACGGTAATCTTAACCTGTCCAGGATAGGTCATCTCATCCTGAATCTTCTTTGCTATGTCGTGCGACAATGCCTCAGACTCCTGATCCGAGAGCTTGTCGGCGCCTACAATGACACGGAGCTCACGACCCGCCTGGATAGCATAGGTCTTAACAACGCCTGGGTATGATAGGGCGATACCCTCCATCTCCTTGAGGCGCTTGATGTATGACTCAACAACCTCGCGACGTGCGCCAGGACGTGCGCCCGATATTGCATCGCAGACCTGGATGATAGGCGCGATAAGCGATGTCATCTCGGTCTCGTCGTGGTGAGCACCAATGGCGTTACATACATCGGGCTTCTCCTTATACTTCTCCGCAAGCTTCATACCGATAATTGCGTGTGGCAACTCTGGCTCATCATCGGGCACCTTGCCTATATCATGGAGCAAGCCTGCACGGCGTGCAGCCTTTGGATTAAGACCGAGCTCGGCAGCCATGATACCTGCGAGGTTTGCAGTCTCGCGAGCATGCTGCAAGAGGTTCTGACCATACGACGAGCGATACTTCATCTTACCAATAAGGCGGATGAGGTCGGGGTGTAGGCCGTGGATGCCAAGATCGATAGTCGTACGCTTACCAACCTCGACAATCTCCTCCTCGATCTGCTTCTTAACCTTCGCCACAACCTCCTCGATACGTGCTGGGTGGATACGGCCGTCGGTAACAAGCTGGTGCAGAGCCAAGCGTGCTATCTCACGACGTACGGGGTCGAAGCCCGAGAGGATGATAGCCTCGGGGGTGTCGTCGACGATAATCTCAATACCTGTTGCAGCCTCCAAGGCGCGTATGTTACGACCCTCACGGCCGATGATACGACCCTTAACCTCGTCAGACTCAATGTTGAATACCGTAACGGCATTCTCGATAGCTGTCTCGGTAGCCACACGCTGAATGGATGCTACGACGATGCGCTTCGCCTCCTTCGTTGCCGAGAGCTTTGCCTCCTCGATGGTCTCTGCGATGTAGGCTGCAGCATCCGCCTTAGCCTCATTCTTCATATTCTCGAGAAGGACATTCTTAGCATCCTCCGAGCTCATGCCCGATATCTGCTCAAGGCGCTCATTCTGCTCCTTGATGACTGCTGCAAGCTCCTCCTTGCGTGCCTCGACGCCCTGCATCTGTGTCTCGAGCTGCTCCTTACGACGGTCGAGTTCCTGACTACGCTTATCCAAGTCGCGCTCCTTATGCTGAAGGTTGGCCTCAATCTGCTTTGCGCGTTGCTCGCTCTGCTGGAGCTTCTGATTGCGCTCGTTGACATGGCGGTCGTGCTCACTCTTAAGCTGAATGAACTTCTCCTTGGCCTGCAACATCTTCTCTTTCTTTATCATTTCGCCGTCTGCCTCCGCCTTCTCGACGATGGCTTTAGATCGTGCACGAGCTGCAAGGTAGGCACCACCGCCACCTACGACAGCTCCGACAACGACACCGACGATTGTCAATGTAATGCTCATAATTAAGTAGGTTTTATATATATAGTTTAACGTATAACAAAAAAAACCGCAAAGACTCCTTAACTTGTTTGACGAATCCTGAGATAAGTCATAGGTGGGGCTCCGAGGCACGCAACAGTCCACTGGTGGCGCATAGGCACCACACCCAAAGGGTTGAGGCCTTGTTTTGTGGCTTTACTCGAGAGTTGTCCCAATGTAATATTAGTTGTACAGATCGCAAAGCTTTTAAGGAATCCATGCGGGATAGATCGTATATGTAAAGAACGATGACACTTATATGGTGTGTCGCCCATAAATACCATGTTGGCTAATAGAGCCATCTACAATAATCTTGCCTAAAGGCTATCTCTTCACATAACCTCTTATGCGCTCTTCGAGAGCCTGCATCTCCTCTAAGTCAGCATCGTAGCTACGCTTCGCAGCAAACTCCTCGATAGAGTAGAAGAATGCGGCCATCGCAAGACGGTCTTGGATATCGAACTTGGTAACCTTCGAGTACTCTGCCACCTTCTCATTTATGCGGCGTGCAGCCTCGCGGTATAGCTCCTCCTTGGCAACATCGATGGTCATCGAGTAGTTTCTACCAGCTATTGATAGTTCTATCTTTATCTTACCTTCAGCCATCGCTTAGTTGTTTTCTTGTTCATGCTTAATGGCGGCAATGCAACGGTCAACCTCCCGCAATAAATTGTTGACACGCGCTCGTGCTCGCTCCACACTGCCATCATCACCACGCATCACGCAGGCTAACTCCAAACGCTTGATGGTACTATCCTGCTCACGCACACGCTCTTCGAGACGATGTTTCACCGCGAGGAGCTGGTCACGCTCGCTTGTCAACGCGCGGCACTCCTCCGATATACGCTCGTGGTCAGCAATAAGTCGCTCGACCTCCGCAGCGAGTCGTTTAACAATATCCTTCTGAGCCATAATGAGGGCAATAAATATATTTACTCCTCAAAGATAAGTATTTTTTATTGAATATCAAAATTTTTCAAACAAAAGAGTTCTTACCGACACCATTTACACAACACGGCCAACTCCTAAAAAGAGAAGATGGGGAGCATATTTTGATTATGCACCCCATACCATATTACCTCGAATGAACGCTATGCCTCGAGACGAGCATAGAGGTCGTAATCCTCACAGTCGGTAATCTCCACATTGTAGAAACGCCCCCTTATTAGGCGCTTGCCACAGCTGTCAACAATAATCTCCTGATCCACCTCTGGCGAGTCGTACTCCGAGCGACCTACATAGTAGTCACCCTCCTTACGGTCGATGATGATGCGCATACGCTGACCCACGCGACGAGCATTATTCTCCAGTGACACACGCTCTTGCAGACGCATGATACGGTCCACGCGGTCGTGCTTGACCTCCTCCGCCACATCATCCTTAAGACGCGTAGCCGAGTATGTACCCTCCTCCTCGGAGTAGGCAAAGACACCCAAACGGTCGAACTTCGTATCGCGAACAAACTCCATAAGCTCCTTAAAGTCCTCCTCCGTCTCGCCAGGGTAGCCCACAAGGAGTGTTGTGCGAAGTGCTATATCGGGAATGGCACGACGCAACTTCTCGACCAAGGCCACAGCATCGGCCTTCGTATGGCGACGCTTCATCGCCGTAAGCTGGTTATCAGATATATGCTGGAATGGAATATCTAAGTAGCGGCATATCTTCTTCTCGCGTGCCATCACCTCGATAACCTCATCGGGGAACTCCGTGGGATAGGCATAGTGTAGACGTATCCACTCCAAGCCCTCGATACGGCAAAGACGCTCCAAAAGTTCTGCCAGCTTGCGCTCACCGTAGAGGTCGACACCATAGTATGTAGTATCCTGCGCGATAACCATAATCTCCCTTACGCCCTTGGTGACAAGAGCCTCAGCCTCGGCAACGAGTGCCTCCATAGGCACCGACTTATGGCGGCCACGGATAAGGGGTATGGCGCAGTAGCCACACATCCAATTGCACCCCTCCGAGATCTTTAGGTAGGCGTAGTGCGAAGGGGTCGACAGCTCGCGCTTTGTCTCATTCTCGGCACGATACTTCGCACCGAGACGTTCGACGATACCCGCCCAGTCGTTAACGCCAAAGAAGTCATCTACCTCGGGGAGCTCTGGGCGTAGCTCGTCAGCATAGCGCTGCGAGAGGCAACCCACAACGAAGAGTTCCTCTATCTTACCGCGCATCTTAAGGTCGGCAGCACGCAATATCGTATCTATGGACTCCTGCTTGGCATCGCCAATAAAGCCACAGGTGTTGATGACGACAACCTCGGCATCCGTGCGGTCGCTATCAAAGACCACCTTATAGTCCATGGCGGTGAGCTGTGCCGCGAGGTGCTCCGAGTCTACGGTATTCTTCGAGCAGCCGAGCGTAATGATGTTTATCTTCTTCATAGCACTACTGCTTTGCATCGCCAAACAGTGCGCGGACAAACTCGTGACGGTCGAACATCTTGAGCTGGTCGATACCCTCGCCAATACCTATATAGCGCACTGGAATATTAAACTTATCGCTGATGCCGATAACGACACCACCCTTTGCCGTGCCATCGAGCTTCGTGATGGCGAGCGAAGTCACCTGTGTAGCCTCTGTAAACTGCTTCGCCTGCTCAAAGGCATTCTGACCCGTAGAGCCATCCAATACGAGCATCACCTCGTGTGGTGCATCGGGGATGACCTTCGACATTACGTTACGAATCTTCGTAAGCTCCTTCATAAGACCAACCTTATTGTGGAGACGACCAGCCGTATCTATAAGTACCACATCGGCACCATTAGCCACTGCCGAGCGCAACGTATCGTATGCCACGGATGCTGGGTCGGAGCCCATATCCTGACGAATCATCGTAGCACCAGCCCTATCTGCCCATACGCCAAGCTGGTCGATAGCCGCAGCACGGAAGGTATCGGCAGCACCTATATATACCTTACGGCCAGCCTTCGTGAGCTGCGCCGCGAGCTTACCGATGGTGGTAGTCTTACCAGCACCATTGACACCCACGACCATCATAACATAGGGCATACCCTCCTTAACCTCGATACCGAAGTCCTTTGTCGAGCGGTGCGACTCCTCCATGAGCGAGGCTATCTCATCACGAAGTATAGAGTGCAACTCCGAGGTGTTCATATACTTGTCCCTTGCCACACGCTCCTCTATACGGCGTATAATCTTCACCGTGGTGTCGACGCCGACATCCGACGTGATGAGCATCTCTTCGAGGTCGTCGAGCACATCGGCATCCACAGTTGTGCGACCAGCAATAGCGCGCTTCAAGCGACCGAAGAAGCCCTCCTTGGTCTTCTCCAAGCCCACCTCAAGCTCCTTACGCTCGGCCTCGACAGCGGCGCGCTCCTCCTCCGCCTCCTGCTCCGCGCGAGCCTCGACGGCTGCCGCCTGCTCGGGTGTTAGGTTTTCGGGGCTCTCCTGTGGAGTCTCTACCTTTTTCTTCTTCTTAAATAAGTCAAAAAATCCCATGTCTATTCTCTGTTTTTAGTTATTATCTTCGTATAGTAAATATCTCTTTCTCTGCTGTTTGAACATTTCGACATCCGTCTCCCAGCAGGCCTCAATATCGGCTGCCGAGCGACCCTCGATAATCATCTCTCTAACCCAGCCAACACCGATAAGCTTCTCGAACATCGGCGTGAAGAACTTATCGCCCATGTCGAGGTCGTGGTATGCATCGACAACATAGCTCAAATCGACACCCTCACTCCAGATATACTCATCATCGAGCTCACGCAGGTCTACACCGTAGCACAGGGTACCACTATGTGGCGGTGTCTTTGAGCCAGCGTTAGGTTGTGGCGTGAAGCTAAAGTAGCGCCCCTCCATCTCGGGGTGACCATATATCTCAAACGGGGCATCCGTACCGCGCCCCATACTCACCACCGTACCCTCAAATAGACATGTTGAGGGGTATAGGTATATGGAGTGCTGCGTGGGGAGGTTTGGTGACGGTGCTATGGGCAAGGTGTAGTGCGTCGAGTGGTCGTAGTTGCGACACTTGACGACCTTTACATCGGCACTCTTTGCCCAGCCCTCACCAATGGCCATCACGGCTATCTCACCCATGGTCATGCCATGCACAACAGGAATGGGCAACCACCCCACTCCCGACTTATACTTCATGTCGAGTATCGGGCCATCGACATAGTGACCATTGGGGTTTGGCCTATCCAAGATGATGACACTACGCCCAAAGTCGGCACACGCATCAACCATGCGTAGCATAGATATATAGTATGTATAGAAGCGTAGTCCTACATCCTGCATATCTACGATAAGCACGTCGAACGAGCGCATCACCTCATCCGAGGGGCGTTGTGTATTCCCATTATATAGCGATAGTATCGCCACTCCCGTAGTCTCATCTACCGAGTTCGAGACCTTGGCGCCAGCCTCCACGCTACCTCTAAAGCCATGCTCCGGGGCGAAGATACCCACGAGGTTAACGCCCTCGCGATGAAGCATATCGACGACATGCTCCTCGGTGCTATACATCGCCGTATGGTTTGCCAACACCGCTACGCGCTTACCCTCGAGTAGTGGCATATACTCCTCGGTATGCGTAGCACCCACAAGCACCTCCTGCGCCGAGGCGGCAAAGGTGAGCATCAGTGCGACCACAACAATATATAACCACCTTAGTCTCATCGCCGTTAGTTAGTATTGGAGCAAGTACTCCTTGATAAATGCGTCGATATCGCCATCCATCACAGCGTCGACATTCGATGTCTGGTAGCCTGTGCGGTGGTCCTTGACACGACGGTCATCAAAGACATAGCTACGTATCTGCGAGCCCCACTCGATACGCTTCTTCGTAGCCTCGAGTGCCTGCTGCGTTGCCATACGCTTATCCAACTCACGCTGATAGAGCTTCGAGCGTAGGATACGCATGGCATTCTCTCGGTTCATAAGCTGCGAACGCGTCTCCATATTCTCGATAAGGAACTCCACAGGCTCGCCCGTATCGGCATCCTTGCCATGGTAGCGCAGACGCACCGCCGTCTCCACCTTGTTCACATTCTGGCCACCCGCGCCACTCGAGCGGAAGGTATCCCACTCGTAGTCCGCTGGCGAGATGTTAATCTCGATGGTGTCGTCAACCATGGGCGATATAAATACCGAGGCGAAGGTTGTCTGGCGCTTGTTATTAGCATTGAAGGGCGAGAGACGCACCATGCGATGCACGCCGCTCTCGCTACGCAGGTAGCCATAGGCGTAGTCACCCTCGAACTCCAAGGTGCACGACTTGACACCCACCTCGTCACCAGCCTGATAGTTTGCCACCTTGACCGTATAGCCGTGAGCCTCGCCCCAGCGCGTATACATGCGCATGAGCATCTGTGCCCAGTCCAAGGCCTCGGTGCCTCCAGCGCCAGCATTTATATCCATGATGGCACCCATCTTATCCTCCTTGCCCGAGAGCATCTGCCTAAGTTCGAGCTTCTCGACAACCTCAACAGCTGTAGCATACTGCTCCTCGGCTTCGGCCTCGGTGAGCACACCCTCTGCCACGAAGTCGGGCAATAGGTCGAGGTCTGCGACCATGCGCTCGGTAGCCTCATAGTCGTCGATGATTGACTTGATGTCGGCGACCCTCTTAAGTTGCTTACGCGCCTCGTCGGGCACGTCCCAGAAGTTGGGCTCCTCGGTGCGCTCCTGCTCATTCTGAAGGTCAATGCGGCGTTGCTCGATATCGATAGATGTCGAGAGCTTTGCCACACGCCCCTTAAGGTCGTTTATCTGTTCCGTAGATACCATCAAAAGTTTATTGTAATATTAATCACAGCCGCTTTTTGTTAGAAAGCATTATATCGCAGGTTGCAAATCCGCAGTTTACTTGGCGTTAATGAGCATTTTTCAGGCAAGCAAAGCTTCAAAGATGGCCCCTTATCACAACAAAATTACTCGATTTCCCAGTCAAACCCATCCTTACGATCCTTAACTCGGATGCCGATAGCTGTGAGGTTATCGCGAATCTTGTCTGATGTAGCCCAATCCTTGGCAGCCTTGGCCTCCATACGCATATTGAGAAGCATCTCAACAAGTGGCGACACCATATCCTTACCGCCACTCTCAGCAGCCTTCTCATTGCGAAGACCAAGGATGTCGAACACATAGCGGTTTACGGTAGCCTTAAGAGCCTCGAGGTCCTCGGCAGTAAGGCTCTGCTGACCCTCTGCCGCCTGGTTGATGATACGCACCCAGTCGAAGAGTGCCGAGATTACCATTGGCGAGTTAAGGTCGTCTGCCATAGCCTCCGAGCAACGACGCTCAAGCTCCGCAACATCGACCGTAGATGTAGCCTGTGGCTTAATCTTCGCGAGTGTCTCAACAGCCTTCATAAGGCGGTCGAGGCCCTTCTCTGCCGCCTGCAACGCCTCGTTCGAGAAGTCGAGCGTCGAGCGGTAGTGTGCCTGAAGCACAAAGAAGCGGATGGTCATAGGGGTATATGCCTGCACGAGGAGGGGGTGATTACCTGTGAAGAGCTGCTCCAAGGTGATAAAGTTACCGAGTGACTTACCCATCTTCTGACCATTGATTGTAATCATATTATTGTGCACCCAGTAGCGTGCCGAGTCCTTGCCAAGGGCGGCTGTCGACTGCGCAATCTCGCACTCGTGATGTGGGAACATGAGGTCCATACCGCCACCATGGATGTCGAACTGCTCACCGAGATACTTCGTGCTCATCGCCGAGCACTCCATGTGCCAACCTGGGAAGCCATCGCTCCATGGTGATGGCCAACGCATGATGTGCTCGGGTGCGGCCTTCTTCCATAGCGCGAAGTCGTATGAATGGCGCTTATCCGACTGGCCATCAAGCTCGCGTGTATTAGTGACGATGTCGTCGAGGTTACGTCCCGACAGACGACCATAGTGGTAGTCGCGGTTATACTTCTCCACATCGAAGTATATTGAGCCATTAGACTCGTAGGCGTAGCCCGCATCAAGGATGCGCTTAACCAGCTCTATCTGCTCGATGATATGTCCCGAGGCGTGAGGCTCGATAGAGGGGGTCTTGACGCCAAGCTCGCGCATAGCATCGTGGTAGCGCTCCGTATAGTAGTGTGCAATCTCCATAGGCTCGAGTTGCTCGAGGCGTGCCTTCTTTGCAATCTTATCCTCGCCATCGTCGGCATCCTGCTCCAAGTGGCCCACGTCGGTGATGTTACGCACATAGCGCACCTTATAGCCCTCGGCCTGGAGGTAGCGGAACATAAGGTCGAAAGTTACGGCAGGACGCGCATGACCCAAGTGTGGATCACCATACACGGTAGGGCCGCAGACATACATGCCCACATGCTCGGGGTTTATTGGCTCAAACGTCTCCTTGCGACGTGTGAGTGTGTTATAAAGAACAATCTTTGACATAACTATTTGATTTTAATATTTCTTGCTATTTGTATAACTCCTTTAATATGCTCTCGATGGCGGGGTGCGTCAGATAGGCCTCCATAGCCGCTGCATACACCGCCGCACCCGACTCGCGCTCTACGGGCAGGAGTGAGTATGCACGCAGTGCTATATCCGAGAGATAGGTATTTGTAATCCTATCTGTCGAGCTATCGTTCACCAGCCTTGTGGCCATTGCCACATAGCGCGTCATAAGCTCGTCAAACGACACCTGCTCAACGCCCATACCATTGTAGCCCACATCGTTAGCTACCCAGTCGAAGCTACCCGCAACAGAGTGGCTGACGCTGAGCACATCGACGATATCGAGCATGTTGACATATATCTCGGAGATATCCTTTTCGGTATAGTCGTCACGCTCGGCACTATCAATCAAGGGCTCCACCTTGGCAGCACACTTGGCAATAAGCTCGATAGCGGCCTTATCGCCCATCTTGAGATAGTCATCCGCGAGAGCATACTCCTCGTCGCTCAAGGCGAGTTGCTCCATTGCATCGGCGATATCCACGCCGCGAGCATTTGCCATCTGCACCATCTCGGCAGCGTAGTCCGAGAAGGCATAGAAGTACTGGAAGGCATCCTCATACTTGACATTAATTTCAATATTCAGTCGTGGCGCCATCATCTCCACAGCCTTCTTGGCATACTCCGTGGCGCGTCCCCACGCATCGAGACCCTTGAGGTATATATCCATAACACCCTGCACCTCTGGCGACAGCTGCTCCGAGTCATCCGATGAGACCTTTGAGGCGGGCGCCACTAACTCATCACTCTTCAAATGATAGGGCTCATAAGCGACATCATAGCTAAGCTTGTCGAGAAGCTCGCAACTCAACGTGTTGAACTTGCCATCACGAAGCACCTTAGCACCGTACCATCCCATGTAAGCCATCTCATCGAGGATATATGCTATGTGGAAATATTGTGCAGAGAGGTAGTCGGCAAAATAGATGGTTTTTTGCTGGCTCTGATATTTCTGCAACTCATTCGAAATATCTTGCGAGCATATTGTAGTCTTTGCCTTGGCCTCGCTAACCATCTCGGCGGGGACTAAGCCGCTGAACTGCTGCATAAACCTAGTAGCAAGATACTCAGGGTTATGCTTGCCACAGCTATTCAGAACCTCACGATATAGGTTCAACGACTTATTATCATAGCTATCGGCAACCTGCATACACCTAATCATGCTCTTTAGCTCGGTGAATATCTTGGTAGATATATCCGCCTTGAAGTCTGCCGCGTTAACATAGTCGAGATAGTAGTTCACCCACTCGGCGTAGTAGCGTGCCATGGCGCCATTGAGTTTTACGCCCTTGCCATAGCAGCGCTTTGCAGCCTCCTTGTCACCCTCGGCAGCATATCTCTCCGCCAAGTCATAGTAGTCGAAGACGTAGCTTATATGGTCATTATAGAGGTAACCCACCTTTGCTGGTGGCAACACTGCAAGGCCTCTGTCAAGAAGCTTTTCGGCCTTCTCAAAGTCTTCGTCACCACCACGGCTTATTAGTTTCTCGGCGATACGAGCAAAGTGACCCATAACGCCCGAGGCACGAACATTATAGCGCACGAAGTAGTCGGCAAGCACATCCTCATCGGCAAGATTTCCGAAGCGCAACGCCTTATTTAGAGCCTTGGGCTCGCACTCGTTCATATAGAGAGGATAGAGACGATCGATGTCTATATCGCCATAACGCGCCGACGAGCGCATTGGGACAAACGTATAACAGTAGCCATCGAAACGGGCATAGTTGTCAATGCCATAATCCTCCATCAAGAATGGCTGCGTGAAGCATATAGGACGACTCCAGTCGTAGTTACCCAACAGGTCGTACATCATCAGCTGGCCACGCGATATAAAATTATTGGGTATCTTAATAGCAATCTCTTCACACACACGCTTATTACTCACATCCTCCTTGGTGATAATACCAGCCTTCACAGCCGCTTCGGCATCCACGGGGATAGTGTAAGTCTTGGCGCCAATAAGGTAGTCGATAGGCTCTCCCGAGAATGGGCTATCAATCTTTGGACAGAGCTCACAGCAGAGGGTATAACCCTCGGGGATATCCGTAACTCGCTCGCCACGCTCAACAATACGCCACCTATCCTCCGTATTGCTCTTGATAAGCCACATAGGCTCATCGGATTTGTAGAGTGCTATGGCATCAGCCAATGGCAACGATTGTGGAGTACAGAGATCATAGAACTCTCCATACTTATCGTAGTAGGCGAAGTAGCTATCGTAATCCTCTCGGAATGGGTGCTCAACCTCACCATAGATGACATCGCGTAGCGCAATGTACTTCTTAACACTCTCATCATACTGCGCCTGCTCCTCCCTGGTAAGGGGCGCCTTATCCTCAAATTCAATCAATAATTGGTAGAGATCATCGAACATACTCAACACCTCACTGAAGCCCAACGTCATGGTACGGGGCACACGTCTCTTTGTAACGGAGTCATACTCCTTGTCATACTCAAACGTATACTCCTTACGGATAATGGCGAAGATGTTATTGCGCTCTTTAAGCATATCCTCATCGGTGATGAAGATATAGTCATCAGCATTAGCAGTGACGATGAGCGAGCCGTCCATCTTGGTGTATTTCTCCGTAGGAATGGTAAAGGGGACACCATCAGCGCTATTCGAGGCGATCTTCATCTGGTCGATATACCACTCGCCATCGAGGTACGACGAGTTCATGACCTTAACATCGGGACGCACACCCTCAACCTCTTGGCAATACCACAATGGGAAGGTATCGTTATCGCCATAGTTGATAATGATAGCATTCTCTGGGGCGGAATTGAGGTAGTTCCAGCCGATATCACGGGCGAAGTATCTCTCAGAGCGATCGTGATCGTCCCAGTTTTGAGCGGCAAGCACCATCGGCACGGACATGCAGAATAGCAGTGCAAGCGACACTGCCACCGTCTCAACATTACGGTATGCCTTGCCCAAGCTATCGGTGAGCAGCTTGCCGATTGAGACAAAGAGCTCCGCCACGCCCAACACGCCCAAGCCTATCCAGATGCTGAAGGCGTAGAAGGCACCGGCATAAACATAGTCACGTTCACGAGGCTCATTAGGTGCGGTATTGAAGTAGACGACAAGCGCGACGCCCATCAGCACGAATAGTAGTAGCACCACAAACCAGTTGCGCCAGTCACGAATAAGATGATATATCAAGCCCAAGAGGCCAAGCAACAACGGCAAGAAGAAGTAGGTGTTGCGTCCTGGGTTGCTCTTCATATCCGATGGCAGCTTGTCCTGTGGGCCACAGAAGTTCTCATCTATAAAGTCTATACCCGACAGCCAACCGCCATGGAGATATGTGCCGTCATTAGCCCTACACTTCTGCAGCTGTATATCATCCTGACGTCCCACGAAGTTCCACATAAAGTAGCGCCAGAACATATCACCCATCTGGTAGTCCATGAAGTAGGCAAAGTCATCACCTCTCGAAGGCTCCATCCATGAGCCCACTCGCGCATCGTAACACCACTCGGGGTTGTCTATATATTGGGCATAGTCGTTGCTACGCAGATGATACCACATACGCGGGAAGTAGTGGTACGCCTCATCGGGGTAGGTATACTCCACCTCACTGACACGCTCCTCATATCGCTTTGTCTCTGGGTTATACCACATGGTTGTGGTGGTGATAAGGTTACCCGTGGGCGTGAACATATCGACATAAGCTCTTCCATTGCCATCCGTCTGGTAGTTGCAATAGCCCGTCTCCGACACCGTAGGCAGTGGTTTAGCACCATAATAGACACCCTTGAGCAGTGGTCGTGCACCATACTGGTCACGATTGAGCACGCTCAGAAGCATGTGCGGGTTGCTCGGGTTGTTAGAGTTCATCGGCGGATTTGCATTTGCTCGAATGGTCATCATAGCATACGACGAGAAGCCGAGCAAAATCACCGTAACGCATAGTGCCACAACATTAGTCACACGCCACTTACGCTTGTGCGAGAAGTAGATAAGAACACCAAGACCCGTAAAAACTAAAAATGCGAAGATTAGCATACCAGCATTTACAGGCATGTCCAAGGTATTCACCGCGAAGGTATCGAAGTATGCTCCAAGGAGCACCGTATATGGGATGATGATACCATTGATAGCACCCAAGATAAGCATCGACACAACAAGTGCCAAGATAATGTACAAGGCGTACTGCCATGGATCATCACTCTTATATCGACGGAAGAAGTATATCATCACCAACGCTGGGATAGTCAACAAGTTGAGGATGTGAACGCCAATAGATAGACCCATCAGGTATGCGATAAGTATTATCCAACGCATGGATGTGGGGCTATCGGCATTCTCCTCCCACTTGAGCATTAGCCACACCACAAGTGCCGTAAACATCGACGACATAGCATACACCTCGCCCTCGACAGCCGAGAACCAGAAGGTGTCGGTGTAGGCATACGACAGGGCACCCACAGCACCAGAGCCAAGCACCATCACCATCTGCGACGTGGACATCTCACCCACTGCGGGCTGCACCACGCGACGTGCCAAGTGCGTCACCGTCCAGAACATGAAGAGGATAGTAAAGCCACTCACCAAACAGTTCATGGCATTAATCATCAACGGCACATACTCGGGCGAGGGGGCAAAGAGCGACGCCAAACGCGCCAGCATCATGTAGAGGGGTGCTCCAGGAGGGTGACCCACCTCGAGTTTATACGAGGTTGCAATATACTCACTACAATCCCAGAGGCTTGTAGTAGGCTCCATGGTTGCCCAATATGAGATTGTTGCTATGGCAAAAACCAGCCAACCCACGACATTATCCCAAAACCTAAACGACGAACGATTCATCGTAAGCAATAGTTTAGGGCGATCGGCCGATATGAAATTAAAAAATTTACTCATGAGATAGCTATCTTATTAAGTCGCAAATATAATAATATTTGCCCGATAAACGAAGCGAACGCCAAATTATTTTACGAAAATGACCATATTACGCAAAAAAGGTAGCTACCACAAACATGGCAACTACCCCACTTTCTAATCCGCGAGTCACTATTCTCGAGTATCGCATATATTACTCTTGATGCGCTCTAACCCACTGCGTATCATGGCTGTATCTCCAGCCAATGTCATAAACTCCTCGTTGGTCATCCTCCTCCATGTTGAGGCATCCATAGCCGTAGGGTCAAAGAGCGAATCAAAACGCTTGTTCGTATGTAGCGGAGCATGGCGATTGAACGGACAGCACGACTGGCAGGCATCGCAACCAAATATCCAGCCATCCAACGTGATGGTCTCATTGCACCCTTCGCGCTCGATAGTACGGCACGAAATACAACGACGCGTATCTATGGTGTAATTGTCCAAAATTGCACTATTCGGACAGTGGTTAACGCACTCTCTACAACTGCCACATCCACCCCCCTTCATAGGGCTATCATATTCGTCGACAACATCGTCAATAACAAGCTCGCCAAGGTGGAACATTGTGCCTAAGCGCGGGTTTACGACGAGCGACTGGCGACCTATCCACCCAAGTCCAGCACGCACCGCGAGACTCTTCTCGGCAACGGGCGCCGAGTCGGTAAAGGCACGGTAGCGCAGCTGGGGATTATAGCGTTTCAACTCCTCGGCCATCGCGTGAAGCATCTCCTTGATGGTCGTATGGTAGTCGCGCGCCAAGGCGTACGATGCAATCTTCGTATTACACCCCTCGTCATAGCCTCTACTAAAGGGCGATAGGTACGAAACAGCACAAACGATAACCGTGCGCGCTCCCTCAACTAAAAGTCGTATATCGAAGCGCTTTTCGACATTGCGCTCGAGGTATTCCAAGGTCGAATTATTACCATTTAACAACCACCGTTCAAATTGGTTACGCTCCTCATCAAGAGCCGCTGCCTCGACAACTCCAACAAGGTCAAAACCAACCCGTTGTGCAGTGTTCATTATGACTTTTTTATTGATCATTGAGAAATATTTTGTGCCAAAATTAACAAATTTTAATAAATAATTGGTAACTTGCACCCGATTTGTTATAAATAACATTAACCAAAACTCTTGAAGTATGACATTTAAGACCCTTTATCAGGTGGTAAAGCACAGCGTGGAGAAGTTCTCATCACGCATAGCTTTTAGCATGATTGACAGCGAGGATGTCACATATAAGGAGGTTGGAGAGCGTATTGACAGTGTACAGGAGATGTTGCTCAATGCAGGTGTTGGCGCCGGCGACAAGGTTGCCATCCTCAGCAGTAGCATGCCCAACTGGGGTGTATCGTACTTTGCTGTGACGACAGCAGGTATGATTGCAGTACCCATACTCCCCGACTTCACCAGCGAAGAACTTGACCTTATTTTAGAACACTCTGAAGCAAAAGCAATCCTCGTCTCCGACAAGCTCTATACAAAGCTGTCGAAGAAGATTACCGAGAAGATGAACATCATCATCCGCACCAAGGGATTGAACATCATCTCGCAGAGTGTGCAAGAGCGTGCCGAGAAACGCATTCCCGAGCCCGACGACTTGGCTGTTATCATCTACACATCGGGTACTACATCGAAGCCCAAGGGCGTAATGCTCACGCACTACAACATCGCCATGCAGCTAACCGTAGTGCCATCACTCTTCGACTACAACGAGAATGATGAGCTGCTCTCTATCCTACCCTTGGCACACACCTACGAGTGTACCCTCGGTATGATATTCCCCTTTGCGCGCGGCGCACGCATCCATTACATGGATCGTCCACCTACCGCCTCGGCACTTATGCCCGCCTTGGCAAAGGTACGCCCAACGGTTATCGCCTCGGTACCTCTCATCATGGAGAAGATATACCGTGGCAAGGTGCGCCCAACATTCGAGAAGAACGCCTTCCTACGCACACTATATGGCTGGCGCTGGTCGCAGAAGCTCCTGCACAAACTCGCAGGCAAGCAGCTTAAGAAGCTCTTTGGTGGCCGCATGCGTCTCTTTGCCATCGGTGGTGCCAAGTTCGACTCGGAGGCCGAACAGTTCCTCAAGGACGCAGGCTTCCCCTACGGCATTGGCTATGGACTAACCGAGACAGCGCCACTCGTGGCAGGCGCCGTAGAGAAGATGGTACGCATAGGCTCCACAGGCCCAGCGCTCAAGGGTGTCGAGATACGCCTCGACAACATCAACGCCGAGACAGGGCAGGGCGAGATTGTAGTTAAGACCCCCTGCTGCATGGCGGGCTACTACAAGAACGAGCAGGCTACACATGACGCCTTCACCGAGGATGGATGGTTCCGCACTGGCGACCTTGGTGCCATGGACAAGAGTGGCTGGATATATATTAAGGGACGCCTTAAGAATATGATTGTAGGCCCTTCTGGCGAGAATATCTACCCCGAGGATATCGAAGAGGTACTCAACAGCAATCGCCTTGTTGCCGAGTCGGTAGTATTGGAGGAGGATGGCAAGCTCATCGCCTTGGTACACTTCGATACATCTGCTCTCGAGGAGACTTACGACGAGTTCAAGCACAAGATGGCCGTAGGCAAGGAGCAGGTAGCTCTCAAGATGGAGGAGATCAAGCGTGATGTGATGAACTACGTCAACTCTAAGGTCAACCGCTTCTCGAAGATATCGAAGGTCGTTGACAACGAGGGCGAATTCGAGAAGACGCCTACGAAGAAGATTCGCCGCTTCGTATACAGCAACAAGAATAAGGATAAGAAGCAGTCGTAGCGGAGGATTGTAACCAACAACGAGTTAGGGGGGGGGTAGCGCTGTGTGCTACCCCCCCCCTAATTATTGGGGTAATGATGCAAAATCAGTTAAACAACGAGGTGTCAAACATCATTGCTTGACACCTCATCTTGTATCGTCATCCGAAGCCATCGCCTCGGCTCGATTACCTATTACTCCTCCTGGCGGTAAGTGTGCTCAACGTAGATAGCGCGCTGCATAGCCTCACGCTTTGCAATTGAGGGCTTTGTGAAGTACTGACGACGACGAAGCTCCTTTAGTACACCAGTACGCTCATACTTACGCTTAAACTTCTTGAGGGCGCGCTCGATATTCTCACCCTCCTTAACAGGCATGATAATCATAATCTTATTCTTTTTTTTGTATTAATAAATCTTATTGTTTTGGTGGTCATTTTGTGTTCTTCATACAGCGCATGACCAGCGCTCCTTATTGCCTTATGCAACCCCGTTGCCATCGGGCGGTAACTACGACCTACTCGGCTTGTGTACCAAAATCGAGATATGGGGCAATACGACTCGCCTCATCCTCCGAGAATATTTTATCCTTAATCATCTCTTCTATGGTACTCCAACCTCCTTTCAGTTCGCGTTTGTTAATTATCTTCTTGAGCATTCGACTCGACAAATATGGGTGAGTCATCATCTCATTCGGGGTGGCAAAGTTAATATTTATTTTTTTAATTTCAGCACTATCGCACCAAATTTGTGATGAAAACTTGCGAAAATTCTCCGCTGTAACCACGTCAAGCTCCAAAAGTTGGGCTGGCGAGTGGTATCCACCAAGCAACTCACGGTAGCGAAGTATCTGCATCACACTACCCTCACCTATACCAGGCAGGGCGACAAGAGCCGCCGAGTCGGCGCTATTTATCTCCACCAACCTAACCCTTTGTGGCGTGTTCGTCGCAGTGCTCTCGGGGAATATTATATAGTCGCGTAGGCGCTCCGCCATGACGCTATCCACAGCGTAGCACTCGTCGAACTCTTCGAAGCAACGATAGCCTCCAATCATGTCGCGATAACGTATAACGAGTGACGCCTCACGATATGAGAAGCCGACACTTCGCAGGTATGGAATACCCACTGTGTCAAGGCTAAAGGGGCGAAGCTCAACGCTCATCTCACGACGCGTCGTCTCCTCGGCACTATCCGACACGGGGGCATTGTCGTGCTTCACAGGGCGATACGCATCACCTATATGTATATATGGCTCGAGCACGAAGTATAGCGAGTCGGTCATATTGTAGAGTAGTGCCAAGTCCTCCTTGATGCGATACACCTTACCACTCTCCCTCCAGCGTATGATGCTTACAGCTATGTCGCGAGGCACGCCAGCCTCAACGAGCGTACGATAGTCCGCCTCATTAGGGTCGAACATGGCGTATGTCACAAGTGTGGTATCAGCAACCTCCGTCACCACGACAGGCTCGACGGCGGGCGCCACCTCGCCACCATCATCCGTCGCTCGGTGTGGTGCAAAGGCTATTATATATATGAATATGGCCAACAGCGGCAGTGCTGCCAGATAGCGCGTTATCTGCCACCTATGATTTTTCTTGTTCATCGTCTATTACCAGTCTGCCTTATCGGATAGAAGTAGTCGTCGATACTTGCGCGAGGGGGAGTCAACAAAGCGCTCGAAGCCATACTCCGACCAACGACCGTCGACCATCTCAACAACATCCATCGTTGATGTGACAACGTTGGGGAAGCGGAGCGGGTTACGTCCCACCCCAGGGCGCTTCGACTGCGCATCGATAACAACCAACTCGCCTCTAAGCGAGATATCACGCTTAGGGTCGGTATTTGCCGCGGCAATCCATAGTAGGTCGTTTAGGGTCATACCCTCGGCCGCGCCATGGTCGAAGAGCACGGCGAAGCGAGCCTTGATGCCGCGCTTCTCAAGGTATGCCGCCACATCCACATCATCGCGTCTCTCGCTCGCGGCAAAGAGCATCACCAAGCCCAACGCATCGTAAAGCTCGGTATTGACACTCGCCACACCATCACATGGGGTTATCTGCGTAGAGGGCAACTGCGGCATAGCCTCATTGCAAGGCTCGACATCCGTAAGGTCGATAGCGAGCTTCGAGCCGTAGCCCGTTGTAGGCGTAGCATGGTCAAGCACATCGAGGATACCTTCGGAGAATATAAGGTTTCGCTTGGGGTCAATATTGCGCAACAGGGCACACACCTGCTTAGGAGAGCGGACATCGACATCCTCGGCTGCAATAATAAGATACTTATTAAACATCATCTGTCCTGCGCCCCACAAGCCCTGCGCCACCTTATTTGCTTGCCCCTCATATCGCTTGGCGATAGAGACAAGGGCGATGTTATGTGCCGTGCCCTCGATAGGCATATACAAGTCGCGCACCTCGGGTTGTACGGCAAGGCGTATAGGAGCCAGGAAGATACGCTCCGTAGCCTTGGCTATATAGGCATCCTCCATAGGGGGTACACCGACGATAGTTGCAGGATATATGGCATCACGGCGCGAGGTGATAGCCTCAACATGGAAACGAGGATATAGGTCTGTCAATGAGTAGAAGCCCGTATGGTCACCGAATGGGCCCTCGACAACAAGCTCTTCGGCTGGGTCAACCCATCCCTCCAACACAAAGTCGCAGTCAGCAGGCACCCATATATCATTTGTAATACACTTAACGAGTTTCACAGGCTTACGACGTAGCATACCCGCCAACAACATCTCATCCATATTGTCGGGCATAGGTGCCGTAGCCGAATATATATACGATGGATCGCCACCAATGGCAACGCTCACGGGCATACGGCGACCTAATCGTTTATAGGCATCATAGTGACGCGCACCGGTCTTATGGCGATGCCAGTGCATGCCAGTAGTATGACTATCGAGCTGCTGCATGCGATACATACCCATATTTGGGATGCCTGTCTCGGGGTCTACGGTACACACCATCGGGAGTGTCACAAAGGGGCCACCATCAGCACCCCATGATGTGAGTATTGGTAGGCGGTTAAGGTCGGCATCCGCCCCTCGCCATACCACCTGCTGGCACTCACCACGCCCCAACACCTTACGCGGAAACCACTTTGCAACGTCGTTGAGTAGTGGCAACATGCGTAGCTTATCCATCATCGAGTTCTTGGGCGACATGACACCCTTAAGCAGTGCATCAATGCGTGCCGAGATATCATCGAGCGACGAGACACCCAACGCCATGGCCATACGCCTATCCGAGCCCATCATATTCATAAGCACAGGGTAGCCACTCGCGGTATTCTCAAATAGGAGAGCCTTGCCACCACCCTCCATCTTGGATATGCGGTCGGTAATCTCCGTAATCTCGAAGCGCGTATCTACCTTTGCCGTAATGCGTATCAGCTCACCGCCCCTATCGAGCCTATCAACGAACTCACGAAGTCTCATCCCTAAAGTTTAATGTCGTATAGCTGTATCACGCCCTCCAACGCACCCTTGCTGTCGGCAACAAGCAACGAGTTAATCTTATGCTCGGTCATGCGCTTCTCGGCCTCGATAAGCTTCTGATCCGAAGATATCGTCTTGGGATTACGCGTAGCAATGTCGATGGCGCGGATATTAAAGAAGTCGGCACGATACTTCTCCATAGCACGACGTATATCGCCATCAGTGACAACGCCGACAATAGCGCCATTCTCAACGATGATAATAAGACCCAAACCGCCCTTGCTTATACGATGAATCATATCCGTCGCCGAGCAGTCGGGAGCCACCACTGGCAAATCATCCTTGCGCATAACGTGACCCACGGTCATCAAGAGACGACGACCGAGGCTACCACCTGGATGCAGGCGTGCGAAGTCCATCGCCGAGAAGGCGCGGGCATGCATAAGAGCCGTAGCCAAGGCATCACCCATGGCGAGCTGCGCAGTGGTTGAGGTTGTTGGTGCAAGGTGGAGGATGCAAGCCTCCTGACGCACCATGATATCGAGGTGTATATCGGCATTACGCGCCAACGACGACTGTGCCTTGCCCGTCATCGCGATAAGCGTATTGCCATTCTCGTGTACAAAGGGTATAATCTTCAAAATCTCATCGGTCTCGCCCGAGTACGATAGCGCCAATACGACATCCTCCTTGGATATCATGCCTAAATCGCCATGGAAGGCCTCGGCAGGATGTAGGAAGAAGCTGGGCGTACCCGTACTTGCCAACGTGGCAGCTATCTTACTCGCTATATGTCCAGACTTGCCCATGCCTGTCACGATGAGCTTGCCGTGACAGCGCAGTATAGCCTCGACGGCACGCACAAACTCCTCGCCAAGAGATTGCTCCATGATATTGAGCGCCTCAGCCTCGGAGCGAATAGTATTGCGACCAATGGTCAGTAGTTCTTGTTCAATGAGTGTCATAGCTGTATGAGTTATAGTAGTGACTTAACGACGCCCTCAAGGTCGCTCAAATATAACATATTGGGACCATCGCTCAAGGCCATATCTGGCGAAGGATGCACCTCAAAGAAGTAGCCATTAGCACCAAAGGCCTTGGCTGCGAGTGCCATGGCTGGCACAAACTCGCGGTTGCCGCCAGTCTTACCACCAGCAGCACCTGGGCGTTGCACCGAGTGTGTGCAGTCCATGACTACCGTATCAGCAATCTTTCGCATATCGGCGATATTGCGGAAGTCAACAACAAGGTTGTTGTAACCATACATGTTACCACGCTCTGTGAGCCACACCTCCTTGGCGCCCGATGACATAGCCTTCTCGTAGGGATACTTCATATCCTCACCCGAGAGGAACTGTGCCTTTTTGATATTCACACACTTACCCGTACGCGCCGCCGCCACCAGAAGATCTGTCTGGCGACATAGGAACGCTGGTATCTGCAAGACGTCGACGACCTCACCTACGGGTGCAGCCTGCCACGACTCATGGATATCTGTAAGTATTCGTAGTTCATACTTTGAGCGTATGTCAGCAAGCATCTGTAAGCCCTGCTCCATGCCAACACCACGATACGACTTAAGCGAAGTGCGGTTGGCCTTATCGAACGAGGCCTTAAATATTATCTCTGTGCCATACTTGGCATTTATTGCCACCAACGTGCGTGCCACCTCATCGAGAAGCTCGGCCGACTCGATGACACAGGGGCCTGCGATAATTTTGGGTATACTCATAAGTAGTTCAGGTTGTTAAGTTCTATTTCTCGAATGTTGCAAGGTACGCCTCGGCACGACATAAATCCTCAGGGGTGTCGATGCCTATGGTCTCACGATTGGTCGTTGCGAGACCAATAACATAGCCATTCTCGAGCCAACGCAACTGTTCGAGCTTCTCGCTGAGCTCGAGTGGCGACTGTGGCAACGCTGTAATCTCTGCCAAGGTCTTCGCGCGGAAGGCGTATATGCCAATATGTTTGTAGTAGGTGTGTCTCTTGAGCCACTCATTGCGCTCCACACCACGCATATAGGGTATCACCGAGCGCGAGAAGTAGAGAGCCTTCATGTCGTGCGACACGACGACCTTTGGAGAGTTGGGGTTCTCCAGGGCCTCAACACCATCCGACTCCTTGAAGGGCTTAACCATCGTTGCTATCTGCGTCGCAGGGTCATCGAAGCAGACAATAAGCGCCTCTATCTGTTCTGGTTGCACAAAGGGTTCATCGCCCTGTACGTTGACGACAACATCGTAGTCGCCACCAACCCTCTGCAACGCCTCGTAGCAGCGGTCCGTGCCACTCTGATGCTCCGTGGAGGTCATCACAGCACGGCCTCCAAAGGCCTCAACGGCAGCCTTGATGCGCTCATCATCGGTGGCTACGACAACATCGCTTACAGCCTTAGACACCTGACGATATACATGCTCGATGATTGGTCGTCCACCCAACAGCGCCAATGGCTTTGCAGGAAAACGTGTCGAGGCATACCTCGCAGGAATAATCACCAAATACTTCATACGCTTGAAGGTTAGTCAAAACACTTATTTAAGGGCGAGGCGTAGCACCTCGTCGTTGGTATTCACATAGTGGAACGTAAGGCCAGCGATATACTCCGCCTTAATCTCCTCGATATCCTTGCGGTTCTCCTCCGAGAGGATAAGCTCTGTGATGCCGGCACGCTTGGCGGCAAGTATCTTCTCCTTGATGCCTCCCACAGCCGTCACACGACCACGCAGCGTCGTCTCACCAGTCATCGCTATACGCTCCTTGACCTCACGGCCAGTATATGTCGAGGCGATGGATGTCACCATCGTAATACCTGCCGAGGGACCATCCTTGGGCACAGCGCCCTCGGGAACATGGATATTGAGGTCCCACTCCTCGAACATCTTGCGGTCGATACCCAACTCGGCATGGTGAGCCATGACCCACTCGTGTGCAATTGTCGCCGACTCCTTCATTACATCACCAAGGTTACCCGTAAGCGTCAGTTTACCCTTACCAGGCGTCAGTATCGACTCGATATAGAGGATGTCGCCACCCACCTCGGTCCATGCTAAGCCCGTAACGACACCTCGCATACCTGCAATATCGTAGCGGTCGTTGAGGAACTTGGGCTTACCAAGGATTGGCTCTATGTCGCCACTATCGACAACTGCCGTATAGTTATCCTCAAAGGCTACGGCCTTGGCACGGTTACGCGCAATCTTCGCTATGTTCTTGTCGAGGCCACGCACACCCGACTCACGAGTATAGTTCTCGATGATTGTAACCACCGCACCATCCGTTAGTGACAACTGCTCCTCCTTGACGCCATGTGCCTCGCGCTGCTTCTTAACGAGGTGATTCTGTGCTATCTGCACCTTATCCTCAAGAATATATCCAGGGATGTTTATCATCTCCATACGGTCGCGAAGCGCCGCCGAGATATTACCCACGTTGTTTGCCGTAGCTATGAACAGCACCTTCGATAGGTCATACTCCGTATCGAGATAGTTATCGTGGAACGTTGTATTCTGCTCGGGATCGAGCACCTCAAGCAGAGCACTCGAGGGGTCGCCATGGTTCGAGCGCGACACCTTGTCTATCTCATCGAGGATGATGACAGGATTCGAAGCACCACAGCGCTTGATAGTCTCGATGATACGGCCAGGCATAGCGCCGATATAGGTGCGACGATGACCTCTAATCTCTGACTCATCATGCAAGCCACCCAACGATATACGGCCGAACTTACGCCCCATAGCCTCTGCTACGGACTTACCAAGCGAGGTCTTACCAACACCCGGAGGGCCATAGAGGCAGAGTATAGGCGATTTAAGGTCACCCTTGAGCTTGATTACGGCGAGGTGCTCCAACAGACGCTCCTTAACCTCATCCAAGCCAAAGTGATCCTTATCCAACTGCTCACGAACAGCCTTGAGGTCGAGACGATCTTCGGTAACCTCCTCCCATGGCAGGTCGAGCATAAGCTGAAGGTAGTTTATCTGCACCGAGTACTCGGCAACAGCGGGGTTGAGACGCTCCAAACGCGCAACCTCCTTCTCGAAGAGCTCGGCAGTAGCCTTCGACCACTTCTTCTTTTTCGCCTCCTCGCGCAACTTCTCAACATCTGCATCTACACCATCACCCAACTCATCTTGGATGACACGCATCTGCTGCTGAAGGTAGTAGTCGCGCTGCTGTTTATCTATATCCTGCTTAACTTTATTTTGGATATCGTTCTTCAACTCGGCGAGTTGCTGTTCGCGCACCAATATCTCGAGCAGACGACGCGAGCGAGCCAAGAGGCCTGGCGCCTCAAGAAGACGCTGACGGTCGTCGTCGCTGAGCTCCATATTCGAGCAGATGAAGTTCACTATCGCACGGCTCGAATCGAGGTTCTTAATGGCAAATGCCGCCTCCTTGGGCATCGAGGGCGAGATATTGATAATGTTGAGCGCCACCTCGCGAATAGAGTCCACAAGAGCCATAAACTCAACACTCTTGGGGTCGGGCGCCGTATCTTGAATAGGGGTCACCTTAGCCTTGAAGTATGGTTGTGTAGCCACATACTCGTTAACCTCAATCTTCTCCAAGCCCGCAAGTATCACCGTGAGGTTGCCATTGGGCATCTCCAATATTTTGAGTATTCGCGCCGAAGTACCCACCTTGTGCATATCGTCGGGCTGAGGGTCCTCAACCTCACTATCTATCTGAAGCACAGCACCAAGAATACCATCCTCTGCCTCCACAGCACGCACCAAAGCTATCGACTTGGGGCGTCCCACAGTGATAGGCGTCACCGAGCCTGGGAAAATCACCGAGCTTCGAAGCGTAAGTATTGGCAATATCTCTGGAATCTTAACCTCCTCTACCACATCATCACCACCCGTAACAATAGGAATGACCTGATGTTTACCATCAAACAACTCGGGCACGAGGCCCATCTCATCTAAATCTTTATCTTTTTTATTCATAATTTCAAATTATCATGTGTGCAAATATACGCATTTATTTCAAAGAAATAAGCCCGCAGCCCAATTTGTTTATAACATTTTGTTGACAAAGCAAAAGCCAAAGCAGCGTTTCTCGATATGAAAAACGCTGCTTTTGACCTATTTATTGCCTCGCGAGGCACACTACACGTCTGCCCTAAATATGTTTATCGCCAGTCGCATACTTAACATCCTCAATAAAGCTCTTTACATTCTGCTCCTCTTCCTTGGGACATATCATCAAGACATCCTCCGTGTCAACAACAATGTAATCCTTCAAGCCACTCACCACAGCCACCTTATCCTTTGGTAGCGAGATTAACGAGTTACGCGTATTGTAGGTCTGTATCAAACGACCATTCAATGCATTGGCATATCTATCCTTACGCGACTGCTGATAGACCGAGCCCCATGTGCCGACGTCACTCCATCCAAAGTCGCCAGCATGCACATATACATTGTCAGCCTTCTCCATGACGCCATAGTCGATTGATATAGACTTACACTGCGAGAAGACCAACTCGATAGCCTCCGCCTCCGCTTCAGTGCCAAGTTTTTTCTCAATAGCGCCAAAGAGAGCACTATGCTCGGGCAGATACCTCTCAAAGGCCGCGATGATGTCAGCAAGGCGCCAAATGAAGATTCCAGAGTTCCACAAAAATTCACCACAATCCAAAAAAGCCTGTGCCATTTCGCGGTTAGGTTTCTCCGTAAAACACTTCACCGCACTGATAGCATCATTGGCCGTACGCTGTATGTAACCATAGCCAGTCTCGGGGCGCGTTGGGGTAATACCAATAGTCATAAGCGCCGAGTGATTTGAGACAAACTCAAGCGAGCTTTCAACAACTCTAATAAACTCATCTTCATTGAGTATCAAGTGGTCAGCGGGCGAAACAATCATCTCGGCATTAGAATTTTTCTGCTTTAGCGTATATGCCGCATAAGCTATACATGGCGCCGTATTACGACCTATTGGCTCACACAATATCTGTTCCTCCTTGAGCTCGGGAATATGCTCCAAGACCTGCCTCTTATAGCGTCTATTTGTCACCACAATGAAGTTCTCATCGGGGATAATTTTGGCAAATCTCTCGTATGTATGTCGAATAAACGAACGACCCGTGCCGAGGATGTCCAAAAACTGTTTGGGGCATGACTGTCGACTCATAGGCCAGAAGCGCGAGCCGATACCTCCCGCCATAATCACACAATAGCGATTGTTATTCATGAGCTATTTTTTGAGGTTAAATTTAATAAATTTACACAAAGATAAAAAATTTTTGTATCTTTGCAAAATATTTGGTATAATTTTAAGGGATAAAGTGCCCAATTTTTGAGACCGTGAAAGACAACAAAGCATTAAATATCAGGCTCTTCACCGTGCCCAACATGCTCACATTGGCAAATCTCGTGGCAGGTGCTGCAGCCATCATACTCACACTTCGCTTCCATGACTACGAGACAGCCTTCTGGCTAATCATCGCCGCAGCTATCTGCGACTTCTTCGATGGCTTTGCAGCGCGACTCCTCGGACAGATATCACCCCTTGGCGTACAGCTCGACTCATTAGCCGATGACATCTCGTTTGGCCTCGCGCCAGCCGTAGTGATGTTCGACATATACTCACAGAGCGGTACATACTACGACCTCCCCGTAGACATCATGGAGAACCTTGGCTATGTGACGCTTATCATCGCAGCATTCTCTGCATTGCGTCTTGCGAAGTTTAACATCGACACCACGCAAACCACCGAGTTTTCAGGACTACCAACTCCTGCCAATGCGCTGATGCTCATGTCGCTTGCCGTACTTGCCGAGCAGGGACATGTAACACTCTACCAAGAGTTAATCCTCATTCTCTCGGTAGCCGCATCGCTCCTACTCATCAGCCCAATACGCATGTTTGCGCTCAAGTTCAAGGGTTTCGGCATCAAGGGTAACGAGCTGCGCTATGCCTTCTTACTTCTGTCGCTCATAATAATTATTGCCATCCCCGCATACTCCGTATTGGCAATCATCGTTATATACATTGCACTATCAACCTTGCGCTGGCTATTTTCGCGCAACTAAATAAGATACTGACGAACGACCAATGCGTAGATACCTGACCATAATAGCCTCGATAATCGCTCTGGTAGCCCTGCTACCCGAGAGAACGTATGCCCAGATTGACGCTGCGGCATTGGCACGAGCACAGCGCGAGGGTCAAGGTACGGATATCTACGGCAACCCCATGCAAAACGGCATGATGGGCGAAGAGGGCATGGAGGGCCAAGAGGGAGAGCAGGCCGACTCGACCGAAACGAAGAAGGAGCGAGTGAAACGCCCCTTGGAGTCATACTACTTCGATGATGCGACACGCGCCCTACCCAACTGGAAGTGGACCGTAAACAAGGAATACAACCGTGTGAATATCATGCCTTTGGACACCACACTTGCCGACTGGCGCATAGACTACGTCTTCTACCGCAAGGGCGTTGGAGACATGGCGCTTGGTGGTCTTGGTCAGTCGACACAGGCAGTCAACTGGTTCGACCGTCGTCAGGGTGAGGATTTTACCTTCGCACGCAGCTACGACGCCTACACCGCACGCCCCGACAACGTCCCATACTACAACAGCAAGAAGCCGTTGACAAATATGATGTACCTCGAGTCGGGACAGAAGCGCTACCGTGAGGAGCACTTCGAGTTGGTGCACTCACAGAACATAACCCCCTCGACATCGGCGAACGTGAGCTACAAGGCACGAAGCACCATGGGTAAGTATGACTGGCAGCGAACGAAGAACCATGTTCTATCGGTGGCAGTGGCGCATACAGGCAAGCGCTACTCAGTACATGCTGCATATATGCACAACAATATCACCACTCGCGAAAATGGTGGTGTGGTTGGCGAGTGGGCCATTGCCGATACCGTATTCGAGATGCCATCTGGTGTCCCCATGCGCTTGGCATCATCCGAGGCCGAGAACCACTACCGCAACCACGCCTTGGTATTGCGTCAAGCATTTGCCATACCGTTACAGCGCGTCACGGAGTATGACTTCTCGCTTGCCGACCTCTCGGCGATATACATTGGTCACCAGATAGAGTACAACACATGGTCGAAGGTATATACCGATAAGCGTGCACAATACACCAACGAGCGTGGTGAGATTACCGAGGATGGCAAGTATGTATCTACCACACACTCATACTACGATAACTGGTTTATCACACCAGAGACCACACGCGACTCTATCTCGGAGCGCCTACTGTCGAATAAAATCTTTGTGCAGGTACAGCCCTGGGACCGTAACGGCGTGGTTTCGACCATCGACGGCGGTATAGGCGTAGACCTACACACATACTCATACTTACGTCTCGAGGACTACCTCACAGGTAAGATGACGCGAGACAAGCGCACGTCGTGGTACATCTATGGCTCGACGGGCGGTAAGATTAAACGATATGCCGACTGGGGTGTAGATGTAAAGTACTACCCCTCGGGCTATCGCGGTGGAGACCTCTCGGTGGGTGCCAACATCACACTGAAGGCCTACATTTATGGACGTCCTCTGATTCTCACTGGCCGCTTCCGTCAGGAGCTACGCTCGCCAGGCTACTGGCAGGAGAATCTATTCTCAAACCACTACACGTGGTTTAACTCCTTCAATAAGGAGTCTGAAACTCGTTTCGAGGTTAACTTTTCGGTGCCGGACTACGCCTTGGAGATTGGCGCATGGCAGGGTGTCATAGGAGATATGATCTACTACGACAACAACAGCAATGTCGTCCAGCACTCGGGCACGGTTAGTCTCACGAGTTTGTACGCTCGCAAGGATTTCCGCATCGCGGGACTCCATCTTGATCACAGGGCATTGGTGCAAATCACATCCAATGAGAGTGTTCTTCCCGTACCCACATTCAGCGCCTTCCTATCGTACTACTACGAGTTTTGGGTGAAGCGCGATGTGTTGCGTGTGCAGATCGGAGTGGATGGTCGTTTCAATACGGCCTACTATGCTCCGAGCTATAACCCTGCACTCTCGGCATTCTACAACCAGCGCGAGGTAAAGATAGGCAACTACCCCTACCTCGACGTCTTTGTAGCAGCCAAGTGGAAGCGCATGCGTATTTTGCTCAAGCTACAACACCTCAACCAGAACTTGTTTGGCAATGGTGAGTACTTCCAGGTAGCTCACTACCCGCTGAACCCGAGAATGTTTAAGCTTGGTATCTCGTGGTCGTTCTACGACTAAGATGCGTTTTGAGCCCGATAGCAGCCCACAAAGCACTATACAATGTCAAAAATTTTATCATTTGTGATGCTCTGCATAGCCACCATTGTGGCATACGAGACATCGCAGGGGCAGCCTCGCATTACTAACGCTGACAGTACAGAGAGCACCCCCACGGAGGTGACAACAGCGATGGCAGAGCCCACCCAAACTGACGACGAGCAGTTAGCCGAGACCGCAGAGCTGCCGTACACAATCTCAGCCTTCGACCCTATCATGCGTAAGGTGGGCGAGGAGCAGGGATACGACTGGCGATTTATGAGCGCGATAGCTTATAACGAGTCGCGATTTAAGGAGAACCTTGTATCAAAGCGCGGTGCCGTAGGCATCATGCAGATACGCCCAGTTGTGGCAAAGCACTTCAATATCCCCGTTGAGTCACTGTCGGATACGGAGACAAACATCCGCATTGCAGGCATGCTTCTCAACGAGCTTGACGACCTTCTAAACCTTCCCGAGACCATCTCGGAGCAGGACCGCCTAAGCATCATCCTTGCCAGCTACAATGCCGGCATCGGCCATGTACATGATGCTTGTCGTTTGGCACGAAGCGAGGGGGCTGACCCCAATTCGTGGGAGGATGTAAGCCACTACTTAGAGCTTATGGCCGACCCTGCCTACTACACGTTAGACGTGGTGCGCCACGGCAAGTTCAACGGCAGTCGTCAGACATTAGGCTACGTCCGTGAGGTGATGAAGATGTACAACGAGTACTGCACACTCGCCTCGTAGCGATGTTACAACGGCTATAAGAGATGCCATCAGGATGGTTAACACTATCCTCGATGGCATCTCTTATTTTTATCATGTCGACAGCGACACAACAATAAGTCGCATTATTGCATTTTATTTTTTTTCATCTTTTTTTATTTTCAATAAAAAAGTGCTATCTTTGTGGATTAGAAGTAACTACACAACGATGACACGACAACTATACACAATCATCATGGCTACCGTAGCGATGCTCTTATGCGCGGCATGCCAAAAGGAGGAGCCCCAATACGAGGGTGATAGCTACATCGAATTTACTGAGGAGGGTCACCACCTCGCCATTGTTGACAACGAGACATGGTTCGAAATACCCATCACCACCTCGCACGCCACAGGTCACGACCGCACCATAGGTGTGGAGGTTATCGCTGCCAAGAGTAGCGCTGTGGAGGGTCGCGACTTTGAGATAGAGAGCCACACACTTACAATCAAGGGTGGCAAGCAGGGCACAGCACTACGCATACGAGGTATTGCTGACGCCATAGCGCACAACGAGGCCAAGGAGCTAACTCTGCGCCTTGTCCTCAACGAGGATAATATCGGCGCGGAGAGCATCATCGAGACAACCGTTGTTTTGCAGCACTGCTGTCCTTTCGACATCAACGACTTCGATGGCTACGCCGTGCTCACCTCTACATGGTGCATGCAGTATATGAACTGTAACTCACGCCTTGTACACACTCGCGTTGAGGAGGAGGGTAACATTGTCATTATCGAAGATATGTTTTACGAGGGCTTTGACATTCGCGTAAAGCTCAATGGCGAGGATATGCTCAACCCCACAGCCGCGCTATGTGGCGTGCAGGAGTTAGCCTCGACGGGCGAGGCCTTCGGCACCATCTATGGTGATGGCAAGCTACTTATCACCGAGGCTTCGGAGTACCAATCTGAGAGTGCTGACCTATCGGGCTACATCTCGTTTTACAGCACCTGCGAGGACTTCATGATGCTCTACACGGTGATGTATGTCGAGGGTGTCGGCGAGGTCGGCATGTTTGGCAACATCGTAGAGTGGATATCTGACGACGAGGCGGAGCGCATCATGCGCGAGGGACTATAACACGAACAACCATAAGACAAACAAAAAGACATAAATAATATGAAAAGAGCTATTTCAACAATGTTTAGCATGGTGCTGATAGCATCTGCACTTATGCTTACCGCAACATCGTGCGAAAAAGAGACAGGGCCAATACCTACGGCACAGACCATAGAGTGTAAGGCTGGTGATCGTCCAACAATCACCTTCTCGGCAGGTGCCGACTGGCACTTATCATCGGATGCCGTATGGTGCAAGTTCATCACCTCGGCGGGCGAGCAAAACGAGATCTCGGGAAATGCAGGCACCCACACCATAACCATGAAGATCAGCGACGAGAACAATGGTAACAACTGGAGCACTGCGAATATCACCATGAAGATGGGCGAGAAGAGAGGTGTCATAGCCACCCTTAAGCGCCATCCGAGCGAACTTTACCTTAAGTTATACGACATCACTGATACGCCACAAAAAGAGATTAAGCTCGGATATATAGATTGGATTCCCTTCCGCCTTGAGGCCAACTTCCGCTTTGCAGCCACGGAGATACCTGACTGGATAGAGATAGGTCATAAGACAACAGATGGCATGGTCATCGACAACTCTATAACCGGCGTTCCTGGAGAGCAGACCGAGGCATACGCCCGCATCGTTAACAATGGCGAGCGCGAACGTTATAAGATAGGCAAGGATGAGGGATATGTCATCAGGTTATCGGACGAGAGTGGCGCGCACACCTTTGAGTTCCCAATCATCTACGAAGGCATGGGCAGTGACAAAATCACCTTCGAGGGGCCTACCGATCATATCTATGGCTGGGAGGTGTCGCTTGATGGCAAAGAGTTACATCAGGGAGGTTACACCTTCAGCAATTCGCTCGACTTCACCATCACAGCGCAAGATGACAACTATATGGTTATATGTATAGATAAGAATATCAAGCAAGGCATACCTTCATACAAAGTATATGAAGAGGGTGATGAAGAGTGCTGGATGAAATTTGCAAGGGACACCGATGACCGAAGTTCGCTAACAATATCTATCGACGAGTCCGACAGCATGCGCCACGGCGCGATTATGGTTGTACCAATGAAGATATGGAATACGATTCGTGGTGATATAGATAGCTATATCTTTGATACTGATGCATCATCGGGTATAGAGCTCCCCGTAATTCACAACGACTATCAGAAGTATGTAATTATGGAGTTCACACAGCGCGACCTTAATAAGGAGGCAACCATGTACATCTACCACTCGATAACAACACTCGAGATTGAGGCCGTAAAGATTGAGGATGCTACACTCGTCGAAAAGTATGGCACCGAGAATATATACTCTTGTCAATTTGTTAGCCCTATCGAGGGCAAGCGCCCAGGTATCATCATCGACCCACACATCACCGATTGGACCACAGATTGCTACGAGTCACGCAACGCCTCAGCAGAGGTATGGTACAATGGCGAGAACCTAAAAATCTCGGATGACGAGTACTACATCGGTGAAAATAAGGATGAGGCTCTTGCACTTCACTTATGGGGTCCTAAAGCAAACTACACCGACGATGTACATATAGTATTCAAGGTCAATGGCGAGGCAAAGAAGCTACTTGTTGTAACACCTCCTACGAAGTAACATAGCATCATAATCGAAATGTATAGTACCATGAAGAACCATATACATAGACTATGGGGCGTTGTGCTGATTGCCATAGCGATAGTTGCTGGCGGCTGCGAGAAGAGCAGCGAAAGCCATGATGCAGAGTATGGCTATGTGCAGTTCCGTCTTGTCAAGGCTCCGATTACGGATAGTTCTGCGACACGCGCCACAGATGCTCTCGACTGGCTCTCGGATGCCCACAAGGTGGAGATTGTCATGCAGCGTGACGGCTCTACAATACAGGAGACGCTACCCCTCTCGAGCTACGACACAGCCTCGGCAGAGTGGGGCTTGCAGAGCGAGAAGCTACGCCTAATGACGGGCGAATACAACATCATCGGCTACTACATCTACGATAAGGTTGATAATAAAATATTGGTGGGCGACCGCGCTGGCGAGTTCAGCGTGGTGGCAGGGGGTCTCACCATCAAGGAGGTGGGCGTACCCACCACGGAGCGAGGCAAGGTGTCGTTCACGCTACACAAGATGCTCGACACGCGCGTCGACGCCAAGGGCGACTACCCCTTCGAGAGCATCCGTTCGGTGGATATCTATGTGCGCAACACCTTTACGAAGAAGACCACAACATTCAAGGCACTTGCCACAACCTATCACGAGGAGTTTGTCGAGGGCTCGATGGATGAGGAGCTATACGACCGTAACGGCATGACATCGTACATGGCATGCAGTGGCGAGGAGTGGCTCGAGGCGGGCAACTACCTACTCACGGCATATACCACCTACTCGGATGCCAATGGTAGAAACGCCTTTGAGACAGCCTCAATTGCGGAGCTCGACATTAAGTTTACTGTAACGGATAACCAGACGCTGACAATCGAGGTGCCAATCCTCCTCTCGACCACAGCCGAGCATATCAAGGATTACAAGGCCTTGAAGGAGATATGGCTCGCACTGGATGGTCCCAACTGGACATTCCACGGTGAGGAGTTTGTGGCACGCACCAACTGGGACTTTAACCGCGATATAGACATGTGGGGCGACCAGCCAGGCGTTACGCTCGGTGGCGATGGCCGCGTGGTCGGTCTCAACATCTCGGGCTTTGGCGCCAAAGGCGTTGTGCCCGATGCCATAGGTCAGCTCACGGAGCTTCAGACGCTCTACCTTGGCAACCACAACGAGCTTATAGGTGGCTACGACGACACCCCATCGGGTCGTATCAGCGCCATGGACTTCCACGACAAGGTGCTCAAGTGTGATGGTCGCGAGATGCTCAGCCCCGAGTTGCAGGATATCATAAATGCTGGTGGCGAGCTACGCCCAATTACTTTGTCAAAGCCCGTGCGCAAGGATGTGGCCTTTGGCAACCTAACGAATGGCATCACGGGCATCTCACGAGCGATGATGCGTCTCACGAAGCTCGAGCAGTTCTTCATTGCCAACGCCCCCATTACAGATGAGTTCTTTGTGGAGGTGAGCAAGGAGTCGGAGTTCTACGCCGAGCGCAACGAGTGGAGCTGGGCGCAGTTTGAAAACCTTACGGATGTTGAGATATACAACTGCTCGAAGCTCACGAAGCTACCCGTAGAGCTGTTATCGGGTGCTCCAAACCTCCAGTCGCTCAACCTATCGATGAACCAAGGAGTCTCGGGCGAGCAGCTCTTGGAGGATTGGAAGACTATCATCGACGGCGAGTCGGGTGCAGACGTTCAGATACTATACTTCAACAGCTGTAACCTTGAGGCTACTCCCGATTACAGCTATCTAAGCCGTATGACCAAGCTCGGTCTACTCGACCTATCGAGCAATAAGCTAACGAAGATTCACCCCTTCGGCAAGGAGATTAGCCCTACGACGCTATACTACGACTACAACCGTATCACGAGTGTCGAGCCTGCCGAAGATGGCTACTTCTGTGGTCTTGGTCAGCTCGAGACCTTTTCGTGCTCAAACAACCAGCTCACCGAGCTTCCCGACCTCTTCGATGCTCGTTCGGTACACTCGATGATTACGGCAAACTTCTCGGGTAATAAGATTTCAGCACTCGCCAATGGTGACGAGTGGCGCGGTCTCAATGCCGAGACGCTCAACCTCGCAGATAACCACCTTGCGGAGCTCCCTGCACGCATCATCGGTTGCGGCTCGCGCATCGAGACACTTATGCTCGGCAGCAACGGCATACGCACAATCGAGGAGGGTGCGTTGACAGGTCCTTATAGCTATTATATCTCGACCATCGACCTCAGCTATAACCGCCTTAAGGAGATACCCGCAAAGGATTTTAGTGCCGAGAACCTACCCTACTTATATGGTATAGACCTCTCGAACAACGCCCTTGAGGCATTCCCCAAAGCACCCCTCGGCATCGAGTCGCTGACCGTCATCAGCGTGCGCTGTCAGAGAGACGATGCGGGCAACCGCACACTCAAGGAGTGGCCTGTGGGCATTGGCAACTGCCCCAAGCTCGCGGCGTTATACATTGGCTCGAACGATATAGGCAAGATTGAGGATACCATATCGCCCTACATCCTTATCTTCGAGATTAAGGATAACCCCAATATCGACATAACACTCAGCAAGGAGATATGCGACCTTATCAAGAAGGGCTACTACCTACTTGTCTACGACTCGACACAGAATATCAAGGGTTGCGATGCACTTAACCTCGAATAAACGACCATAACTATGAAGAAGATATACACGCTATTAACCATCGTGGCATTGGGCATGGTCTCGTGTCAGGATGACCCTACGCCTACATTCGAGGGCTTCGAGGTGGATGATACGCAGATAGAGGCCGAGGCACGCGGTGGAGAGCATAAGATTACGATACGCTCGGAGAGCGAGTGGACTGTTCAGACGCAGGAGCCATGGATAATGGTGTCGCCAGCAAATGGCCGTGGCGAGGTGGAGTGCACCATAAAGGTTGACTCTACGCTCATGTACGATGCACGAAGTACCGAGATACGCTTTATGTCGGCGGGCAATATCCTTAACAAGGTGGAGGTCACGCAGAAGGGCTTTGAGCCAAATATCAAACCTACGAATGGAGAGGTTACCATCGACGCCTACAAGAAGCGTGACGAGAGGTGGGTAGAGGTTGAGATATCGACCAACGTGGAGTTTACAGCCTCGACAGATGCCGAGTGGCTCAATATAAACGAACATACGCTGACGCTCGACCGCGGAGCTCGCCCCCGCACCACACGCCTACGCCTCGACTGGAAGATGAACTCCGACCCCGAGACGCGCGAGGCTACCATCACGCTACGACCCGACTCTATTGGCGAGCCCACGACAATCGTCATACGCCAGCAGGCAGGACCTCTTATCGAGGATAACCGCGCGGGCGACTCATTAGCCGTGGTGACCATATACAATAAGATGGAGTGCTGGGCAGAGAACGTCATCTCGGATAAGACACCGATAACACGCTGGGAGTGCTTGCGTCTTTGGGACGCGGACGACGAGTCGCTACCCTGCCCCGAGGCCATTGGTCGTATTCGAGACCTCGACCTCAGCTACTTCAACACCGAGGATGGCATCCCCGTGGAGGTTAAACACCTTAAATATCTCGAGACGCTATCGCTCTTTGGCAATATAAACACCATGCTCAAGTACATCGACCTATGTCCCGAGATAGCTACACTCAACTACCTCAAGGCGTTGCGCATCGGTGCTATGGGTCTCGTGTCGCTTCCCGACAACTTTGCCGAGCTTGGCGACACACTCGAGGAGCTCGACCTCAACTCCAATAACTTCAACACCATACCAAAAAGCATCACCGAGGATAACTTTCCACACCTTAAGTCGCTAAACCTTACGGCAAACCGCCGCTCGTCGGTGAGCAACCTGCAAGGTGCTTCGGGCATAGGTCTCCAGGCCGAGAGCGACGCACTACGCCGCTTGCTCCTCTGGGAGGGTCTCGAGGAACTTGGACTATCGTATAACTATATCGAGGGCTCGCTACCTAACTTCACCGTTGGTAGGGATGGCATAAGAGCCTACACCGCGGAGGATGTCAAGGAGTATGGTGACACGCTGAACTATGCTGTGGAGAATCAGCTGCCACGCATCCTGCCCAATATGCGTAGCTTGCGTATAAACCTCAACTTCTTCACAGGTAAGCTACCAGACTGGCTACTCTACCACCCCCACCTTATGGAGTGGGGCGCCGAGACACTTGTCTACCCACAGCAGGAGAAGGGCATTGATAGCGATGGCGACGAGGTAGGCTTCGACAATGTCCCCACGTCGCAAGAGTACTACTTCGAGGCATACCCACTGCTTCGCGACCGCTATGAGTTTAACGATACAATCGAAGAGTAAGATGAAGATATACGCAATAATAGTAGCGATGCTGGTGCTTTGTGGCGCCTGCACAAAGGATGTAGAGCCCACTGCGCCCGACACTACGCCCAACAACACCGTAACGATACCCGAGGGTGCTACCGAGGGTGAGATAATCATCAAGTTTAAGCCCGAGATGGAGGCTATCCTTGATGCTACGATGACGCGCACCGAAGGTATTGCCACACGCTCGGGCATACCATCTACCGACGAGGTGTTGGAGATTCTCGGTGCCTACCACTTCGAGCGCGTCTTCCCCGTAGACCCACGCAACGAGGAGCGCACACGCGAGGCGGGGCTCCACTTATGGTATATCGTACACTTCGACAAGGGCGAGGATTTAGCATCTGCCATGCAGCGTCTATCACAGCTTGGCGAGGTCGACAAGTTGCAGTGCAACCGCCCTATCGAGCGAGCCTATAACCCCTCGGCAGAGCCACACTTCATCAGCTGCGAGGAGGCTGATAGCCGCGCTACGACACGCGCTACCGAGTGGCCCTTCAACGACCCCGAAATATATCGCCAGTGGTGCTACATCAATGATGGCACTGCCGACTTCGACCAGGAGTGGGCAGGCGTTACGGCTGGCTGTGACGCTGGCTGCGAGGAGGCATGGAAGCTATCGACAGGCGACGAGGATATCATCGTTGCCGTCTTCGATGAGGCTGTTATGTGGAGCCACCCCGACCTTAAGGATAACATCTGGATTAACGAGGGCGAGGAGCTACACACTGGCGTCGATGCCGATGGCAACGGCTATGTAGACGACAAGTATGGCTACAACTTTGTGCGTAACAGCGCCGTGACATCGTGGACATCGAACGGCAGCACGGGCCATGGCACACACGTTGCGGGCACCATTGCCGCCGTTAATGACAACGGCATAGGCTGCGCGGGCATTGCTGGTGGCGGCAAGGGGTCGAAGGGTGTCAAGATTATGACCTGCCAACTCTTCGATGGCATGAACTCGGCATCGTTAGCCGCCGAGGCACGCGCCATGAAGTATGCCGCCGACAATGGAGCTGTTATCATGCAGTGTTCGTGGGGCTACCACTCTGCAAAGTCGAACCCCATCATGGGTTATATCATAGGCCCCGCCACCGAGGAGGAGTGGGCTGCGATATACCCTCTCGAGAAGGAGGCATTGGACTACTTTATACACAACGCTGGCTCACCCAATGGTGTCATCGATGGTGGTCTTGCCATCTTCGCCTCGGGTAACGAGTATGCCGCGCAGTCATCGTTCCCTGCCGCCTACTCGAAGTGTATATCAGTAGCTGCTATGGCTGCCGACTACACCCCAGCGTCGTACTCGAACTACGGCTCGGAGGTATGGCTCTCGGCGCCTGGTGGCGACATGGAGTACTATGGCACCCCAGGCATGGAGGATGATGCCTATGACGAGAGTGGCGTACTCAAGCAGCAGGGTGGCATCTTCTCGACGCTCGTAATCAATGGCGTTGCGGGCTACGGCTACTACGAGGGTACATCTATGGCATGCCCCCATGTATCGGGCGTGGCAGCACTTGGCCTTGCCTATGCCAAGCAGCAACATCGCCACTTCACAGCCGAGGAGTACAAGCAGCTGATGTACGATACGGCACGCGACATAGACTCATACTTCACGGGCGAGAAGCTATACTACATGCACCATACATCGCCTGGCGCTACGCCCATAAAGATGAACCTGGCAGATTACCGAGGCAAGATGGGACGACTGACCGATGCGGGGGCGTTGCTGAAGGCTATTGATGGTAGTGGCCGCGACATGCGCCTACCTAATATATATATAGCACCCGAGGCGACAACGACCATTGACCTTGGCGACTACCTCGCATCTAAGGCTACAGATGCCCAAGTTAACAATAGTGGTGTGGCCACGGTTACACTAAACGACAATACCCTTACCATTTGTGCAGTTGCAGCTGGTCAGACGACACTCACCATAACATGCAACGATGGCAGCAAGCACTACTCGACCATCACCGTGCGCAAGGGTGCCAACGACAATGGCATATTGTAGAAGATGTGCAGGATGAGACACATAGCCCTTATGGTAGTGTGCCTTGTGGCGTACGATGTAGCCTGTGCACAGGTACGCACCCTACCCACACGCGAGGAGATAGACGAGGTGATACACCCCTCGCTGTCAACAATAGCCGAGCGTGGCATACGCGCCGATAGCAACACAATCAATGTAGGCGAGGTGGATAGTAGTGAGAGTATTACCGTTAGCTTCACACTACGCAACAACACTAACCAGAGCATTGCGATAACCGCCCTCAACTCAACGTGCAGCTGTCTGGATATAACGACGCCATGCCGAGTGCTTCATGGTGGCGAGAGCATGACGCTCGAGGCGATATACAACCCTGCTGGGCGCATCGGGGAGTTCGAGCAGATGGTATATGTTTATACATCGCTCGATGAGCATAGCCCCACCGAGCAACTTACGATTAGCGGCAAGGTTACCACTACCGACAGCTTTCCGCACCTACGCTACCGAATGGGAGCGCTACGCCTGAGTCGCACGACAGTGACATTAGATGGCGTAAAGGTGGGTGCCACGCGTAGCGAGCGCATAGTGGTGGCAAACAGTGGTGACAGCGACATAACGCTCGGCGCTACAACGACCATCGAGGGGTTGCAGTTTAAGGCTACGCCAGCGACACTTCGACCTGGCAAGGAGGGCGAGATTACGATAAGCTACACGCCCGAGGAGCTACCCTTGCACGACATAGAGACGGCATTAGTTGTCGAGGGGTGCGAGGCGAGACCCGCGGAACGAATGATTAAGATAACGATAAAGAGATAGATATGAGACTATTTAGACTTACTCTGTTGGCTACCATAGCCCTTATGACAACCCTCGCATCGTGCGAAAAGCCTGTGCCTATCGAGGATAATAGACAACCCGAGATAGAGGTAACCGACGAGGCGATAGATGGCTGCTGGCAGTTAACACACCTCAACGGTGCGGAGGCACACGACGGTGCGGAGCTATATATAGACTTTGATGCCAAGGAGCACCGCTACGAGATGTGGGATAACATCGGCTCGATGTATTTAGTTCAGACCACTGGCTCCTACACCATCACCAAAGAGGAGGATGGCTCGTATACCATGTCTGGCACCTACGACAATGGCGTTGGCGACTGGAACGAGGAGTATCGCGTTGTGATGCTCCCTGGTGAGCGCATGCAGTGGTGGTCGCGCTCGACAAACACTTGCCTCCAGTTTGTATTTGCAGCGGAGATACCCGAAGAATTTTACAAATAATACATTAATACCATGAAACTAAATCAGTTATTAGCTACATTTATGGTAGCTATCGTTGCTCTTACTGCAGTAAGTTGCGACAAGGAGCCCGCGGAGCCTCCCGTTAACAAGTCAACAATCGGCATCATGGAGCCAGAGTTCGATGCCGAGACCATGGCCGTAAAGGTTATGATCGCCCCATCGACAGACGCTACGGCGTGGTACTGGAGAGTTGAGGGCGGCTCGGATGCTCTCGACGAGGCATTCACCAAGGTAGAGGGCGCCGCAGCCCAGGAGGTTGAGTTCACTGCAGTCTACGGCGTGGAGTACACAATCAAGGCCTATGCCGAGAATAAGGCTGGCCAGAGCGATATGGCCGAGAAGAAGTTCTGCGCTATGCCCGAGGGCGAGGTAACTATCTCAATTGGCGAGGTTACGCTCAACGATGATGACACGGTAGAGGTCACAATCTACCCCTCGAAGGCTGTAACCGCTTGGTACTGGGCTGCCAACATGAAGGATAGCGAGAAGGGCGAGTACACCAAGGTAGAGGGTAATGCCGAGCAGACCATCACCCTACCCTACGAGTGGAACATGACATACGAGCTATCGGTATATGCCGAGTGTGGCGAGATTAAGAGCGAGGAGGCTACCAAGGAGTACTGCTTCGAGCTTACAATACCCACTATCAGCGTATCGAAGCCACAGTTCGACGAGGCAAATATGGAGGTTACGTTCGTGGTGACACCATCGAAGGATACACACCACTGGTTCTGGAGCGTCAATGATGAGGTCACAAGAGTAGAGGGCGCAGAGAAGGCGAGCATCAGCTACAATGTGGAGTACAACACTGCATACACCTTCAAGTTTGAGGCTGCAAACAAGGCAGATGTTGCGCATGAGAGCCCTACGGTAGTTGAGTTCTATGTTATTGAGCCTGTAGCAGAGATTGCTATCGAGAACCTTACAGCATATACGCTCGACGCCGTTGTTACGAAGAAGGAGCACTGCGTGCGCTATGTAGCAGGTGCAGTACACACCTCGGCATACGACCGCAATCTATTTATCGAGCAGGCGCAGTCGTCGCTCGACCCCGATCCAAGCTACCCATTTGCTATCTTTAACTCGGCTACCGAGAGCCGCATATTCTCGGAGCAGAACTTGTTGCGCAACTCACGCACCGACAGCAACGAGAACGCAGGTATCACGCTTATCCCTGGCATATCGTTCACCATCGCAGTATATGGCGAGGACAAGGATGGCAACTACACCGTAACAACCAAGGAGGTGGTAATCCCCGCAGCAGAGATTAACGGCAATGTAGGCATCGCTATCGAGATGGGCGAGATTACCGAGACATCGGCATTTGCAACAGTAACTGCAGAGGAGCCATGCAAGGTGCTTATCGGCCTCGTAGACCCCGCAATCGCTGGTACTGACACCGACAATCCATTCTCGTTCGATGACGCAACGGACGAGGAGATTAAGAACTTCATTGCCACCACAGCAGTGGCCGTACCAATGGTATATACCGAGCCTATCACTCGCATGCTCGATGACCGTCTCGAGATTGGTCACGAGTACTACGCCTACGCCATAGCCATCAAGGATGGTAAGATTGGCGAGGTGGCATACACCACATTTACCACAAAGCGTCCATCGCTTACGGGCGTAGCCAAGATTACTGCCGCTACAATCGAGGCACAGACATCACACGAGACACTCACCGTCAAGCTCACCCCAGACAGCAACGCTACGAAGGTACGCCTCTACGCAGCACCTACGGCTGACCACGCAGCATACGCCGAAAACCTTGAGTATGTGATGGATGTCGATGGTTACCATAACTACCGTGAGGAGTATGAAATCGTTGATGGCGTGGCTACGGCCGTCATCAACATCTACCACCCAGGCGACGACTACTACCTCTACGCATCGGCCGTAGACTCAACGGGTCGTGCTGGCGAGATGGTATGCGTGGCACGCATGGCAGGATACGACACCGACTACTACACAACAATCGAGGAGATTGTCGACGAAGGCGCACTCAGCTATGATGGTACAGGCACAGCGACGCTTACCGCATCGGATATCAGCGAGGCTGACGAGCGTGTTAGTGTGACACTAACTGCCACTATGTTCAGCTCAAATGTCGACAAGGTGTGGTTTATGCGTCTTGCAAGCTGCAAGATAGATGATATCGAGAGCCGTGTGAAGACAAATCTTGAGGAGTATGCCGAGACAGGCAAGGTTAAGGGCTCGGTAAAGATTGTAAAGGAGGGCTGGGCGTATAAGTATGTCGACGACCTCGAGAACTCGTTTGACCCCAAGTACGAGGCACTATTGAAGTATGGCGACTCGTATGGTGGTGACATTGTCGTGATGGTCATCCTCGACACCGATGGCAAGATAAACATCCACAGCTACTTTGCTGGTGGTATAGGTGTTGTTGAGATGGAGTAACGACACACAAAACAAATAGTGCCCGAGGATAAACTCCTTGGGCACTATTTGTTTTATCTACCAACGCCTACCACCAATGCTTATCTAAACAATGGCCATCGTAGTCGTTGAGATGGTCACACTGCGTCCTCACGATATCACCATAGTAGGTATCTGGATAGTCGAGGGCAACGGTGCGGAAGTTGCCGAACATATAGTGCATCTCGGCAGCCAACTCCCTATCATCAATAATTGATAGCGCCTCCTGAACCATAGCGTTAGCCTTGCCAATAGTCGCCTTCGTATGCGCATCGCTCCACCATGAGTGTGTATCGTATGTGTGGGGGACATAGCCATCGTAGTAGTGGGTAAGCTCCCAGCAACGCGTAAATGAGTTCTTGAGGCCTATGGCATAGCGTATCATATAACGCGCACGCACATTACTATTTGTAGCATTATCCATGGCACGCTCCAACGATGCCATCTCGCGAGCGAAGTCGAGACGGAAGTCGCCCGAGGTCTTGCGTACTCTCTCGAACTCGAAGGGGTCGTACTTCTGCGATACGTTCAGCCCGTAGTTGCTATAATAGTAGTCCACCTCATTCAGATAGTGCTCCGCCTCGGCATAGCGCATATTACGCAAGCAGTGCGTACCAGCAATGTCGTAGAGGAAGTCTCTATCCAAGTATGAGCCACGATTTAGTAGACGCTCAAGTTCTCCATTAGGAGTGTTTGCGCCTTCGACATAGGCGAGCACATCATCAATATCCGAAGTGTCGACAACCGAGAAGAAGAAGGTGCTATAATCCAAAGCATTGAAGCCATAGATAAAGTGACGATAGTCATTCAGCGTATCATAGCCCATGTCTATCCACTCGTAGTTATCGCTATCGTAGTAACTCTCATGGATAGAGGTGTTTGGTCTGAGAAGGAAATAGCTCGAGTAGTTGGCTAACTGCAAGGCACGAACACCATTGCCAGCCTCCTGATATCGCGGAACGAGAATCTCGTTGATTAGATACTGCATAGAGCTCTTCCAGTAGTAGAGACCCGTAGGGAAGACATAGAAGCTAACGGAGCTTGTATAGTTCATGTCCACACCATCAATATAGGCATAGTTCTTCTCCTCGAGCCATGTGAGCTGCTTGAGAAGTCGCTGTTCATACCTCTTGTCGAGCTTTGCAGTATGGGCATCAATGATGATACGCAACACCTCAATAGACTCGCTCATAAAGGGTGACTTGTGAGAGTGCTCGGCGAGCATAAGAGTCCTATCGGCATCGTACAAACGACCCTCAAGATAGTAGATATATGCCGCCGTATAGTACCATATTGCAACATCACGGCCCTCCGAGGCGAGGCGCAACGACATATCTAACAGCTCACGAGAGTTATTGCTAAGCACATGGTTCTCATAGCCATTCTCTCTAAAGAAGATAGGCCCCTCCTCCTCGTAGACGATATTTACAACTCGCTCTAATATGGTGGGGTTATTTGGGTTGTTTCTATATAGTCGCTCCAAAAGTTCCACCTTGCTTATATCCAGACCCTCGAGCTGGGCGATATAGAGTATAGAGTTGATATCGCCAGCCTCGGCATACATATCGATAGCCTTGTCGACCTCGCCCGTATGATACAACGCGCCAGCGATATAGAGATAGGCGTGGCGGCGCATAGTATCCTCCATAGGACGGCTCTCAAACTCGCGCTCCCACAGCTCGATACACTCGTCGTAGCGGCATAGCGTATACATGGCACGCATAGCCTGAAGCATATAGCGCGAGCGTAGACGCTCGTCCTTCGTGTTCAACGACACGTCGATAATCTCCTCGAGCGTCATAGGGCCACCAACCTTCATCGTGGGATAGTACCACAAAGAGTTATAACTGAAACGCACAAACTCGTTACGCTTCGCCAAGAGTAGAAACTCCATGATAGCGGGGTCGTTCTCCTTAATCCAACGGGCAAACATATTGCTACCCGTATAATGCTCCACAGCACACAGCGCTTCATACTCCTCGAGGGTCATCGAGTACACCACCCTCTCTATATCGTCGATAGGTATGTCGAGGGATGTCATCTGCTGCCAGTCGCGAAGATTGGCCATCTTCTTCGACTCTACGGCACTCTCATCAATCTGCTCTACACGGTACAACGCTGGGCTCGAGCAATAGTACCATGGGTAGTAACAGGCACGGCCTATCTCGGGTAGTAGCAGCAAGCTAATTACGGCTAAAAATCTGAGTAATCTCATCGTCGGTATAGTTTTTAAGTTCTTCATCATCAAGGTGATATATTATATTGGACTGATAGACACCACCGAGGTTCTCCTCAACCCACGACTTCACGGTGAGCACCTCCTCAACCGTGGGACGCTCCACACGTAGAGTCTCGCCCTCGCCCAAGGTGGCTGACGCAGGGTCCGACACGATAGAGTGGAACTCACCGTCGCGGAACTTAACGCCCCAGCCGAAGGTGGGATAGGCGTAGTCCAACGGCATGCGGTCATCCATATAGGTAATACGACGCAGGTAGGGCATAACATCGGTGATGTCGAGTATCGAGTTACGCGTCGAGGGGTTCTTGATAGCTCCCGTATTATAGAGCATCAGCACGCCACGGTCGGCAATAGGCCAATAGTCATCGTCAAGTTGGTGTAGGCGGATGGTGATACTCAGCTCCTTATCGAGCGTATGGAGGTAACTATGCGCATGGTCCGTGAGCGCGGTGTATATATCGATGGTAGACTCCGTCCAGTCGCAGTCGAACTGCACCTCGCGTATCTCGCCACACTCGTTATAGGAGACCATGGCAAGGAGTCTATCCACAATCATCTCGGCATACGCGCACTCATAACCCTCCATCAGGCGTAGCGCCTCGAGAGTGATATATACCGTGGGCACAACCTCGACACCCTCGGGAATTGAGGCGTCAAAGCGGGTGGTGGCAATGGGTGCTGGCACCACATTGTACGGTTCAATGCTATCCTTGACACACGCCACATCAAACATCTTGATATAGAGGCGTCCGATGTCGTGTCTCTCGATAAAGGCGAGCTCCTCAGCCGAGGGATTGAATACCGTCTTCCAGTGGTAGATGGCATTTGTTGGGTTTTCGTGCTGCTGCACGCTGATAGCCCCACCGCCACTATCAACATGACGGCTCGAACTCATCAGCAGCAGGATTACAACAGCACTCACAAAGTAGAATAGTCGTTGTCTCATAGCATTATTGTTTATGTTCATTATACACGTTATATATCAATGAGGGGGCGAAGCGCATAAATCTATCACCACGCTACACATTAACACGAAACAAGGTCTCCACAGCCGAAGCATATAGAGACCCTCATATCTTACTGCGCTACCCGACGCATGACTCGTTTACAGAGTTCTAATCGAGGGGAAGAGCATATATAGTTGCTCCATAAGATGCTCCATATCGAACTCCTCACGGAGGATAAGGAGTATGGTATTATCACCAGCGATGGTGCCTAACACCTCATGTATACCAAGGTTGTCAATGGGCACCGATATGGCACTTGCATAACCCGGCTTCGTGTTTATAACACACATATTTCCCGAGAAGGCTATACCAGTAATGTTATCCGATATGTTTGTCGAGATATGTCTATCACTATGGGTACTACTATTCGGCAGGACATATATATACCCACGCTCCTTGTGGGGAATCTTGGCCACATGCATAGCCTTGAGGTCGCGTGACAGTGTCGACTGCGTAACATCTACACCACACTCCATAAGGCGCTGCAACAACTCCTCCTGCGAACAGACAAACTCCGTACGAATAATCTTTCTAATCAGAGACTCACGATGAGCCTTCTGGCTCACACGCCCTCCCTTTGAATCGTTATATCTCATAGCACACATAAGAGACCGATAATTGTCGGCTTCGGACAACAAATGTAGTAAAAAAGTGGAGACCGTGCAACACTTTAACAATAAATGTTCAAAATGAAACATAGTTTTTTAATACTTGTCGTTGTATATACAAAATGTTTTACTACCTTTGTGGTCGAAATTATTGAGAATGTGTCGAGAAACAAGGGTGCGAACAAGGGACGGATTGAGGACGGATTGAGGACGAGTTAGGAGAGGATTGGCAGAGAAATAGGATAGGAACAATCGGCACATAATATACTGCAAATAAATAAATTGATATAATAAAACCAATAACTAAATGACTATGAGAAAACTATTTTCGATGATGTTTTTATCGCTTGTAGCTCTCTTTGCAGCAAGCTGTGAGCCATCACAAGAGGAGGGTGGCACATCGGGCATCACCTTCGAGTTCCAGAACGCAAAGACTACTGCGTCATCTGCCGAGGTACAGGTAATTCCTTCGGACGCCACGGTCAACTATGTTGCAGCAATCGTTGAGAGCGCTACTATCGCCGATAAGAGCGATGCTGATATCATCACAGAGATGCTCGCTGCTGACGACCTTAAGCTTAAGAAGGGCCCTCAATATCTCTCAGCAAAGGGTCTTAAGGCTGGCACAGAGTATACTGCCATTGCATTTGCTGTAACCGAGACCAAGGCTATCGCACGCTACACCCTCACTACCGAGGCATCGAGCAATCCTATACCAGCCGATGAGTTCGAGATTGAGATTGAGATTAAGGATATTAAGGCTACTTCAGCAACAGCCATTGCCAAGCCTAACAGCTCGGCAAACCGCTACTACTTCCGAGTGATTACCAAGATGGAGCTTGATGCTTTCGGCATCTACAACGATGACTACCAGATTTTTGAGTATATCATCGAGAACCCTAACTCTGGCGACTGGGTTACACAGGGTGAGACAACTCTTAACTGCCGTCTTGCAGCCGAGACCGACTATCTTGCCGTAGCCTTCAACTTTGAGAACTGGGAGGATATGCACAACCAGGCAGCCGAGATGAAGCTCTTCCGCAAGGCATTTACAACTCCTGAGGGCGAGCCAGTAGACCCCAACTCGTTGTTCATCACAGACAACCTCTCAACCACTCACACCAACTTCTCTTTGGATGTGACCCCAGCACTTGGCGAGGAGAAGCAGTGGACATACTACATCTGGACAAAGAGTTCATACGAGCAGACCTTGGCTACCGAGGCTAAGGCAAACATCGTTATGCGTAGCTATTTCGGTCTCAACAATATCGCTGTGGAGCAGGGCTATGGCTTTGGCGACATCATCCAGACAGACAAGCTTGGCAAGAAGGGTTCAAATACCATTACAGCATACGAACCACTTCACAACAATACTGAGTATGTTGTGGTATTGTTCTACGTAGACCCAACCATCACCGACCCAACAGAGGTATACGACTACAACTACGTTGCCGTAGAGTTCAAGACACTTGCTCCATCGGCAGATGCAGTAGCTACACTTGAGGTATCAGAGCCTATTATCGTAAAGGATGGCTTCAGCTACAGCGTAAACTTTGTAGTTAAGACTAACGAGCACGCTACAGCCCTGCTTGCAGGCGCACAGCTTTGGAATAACTATGAGTTTGAGAAGTACTGGGATCCTAACGACTGGTCACAGATTCAGGCATTCTTCATGTTCCGCAAGCCTGTTGGTGAGGATACCTTGGCAGCGGCAAAGAGTGCTGAGGGCGCTACAATCTCGTTCACAGGCTTCGAAAAGGAGGATTACGTATTCTTCTTCGAGGCACTCAACGCAGAGAACACCGCAACACAGTTCGCCGTACGCGTAACTCCAGAGATGTTTGATAACGCACAGTAATACAGACTATGAAAAAACTATTTAGCATATTTGCTCTATTCTCGCTCGCCGCAGGCTTTGTGGCGTGCGAGAACACAGAGCAGCCCACACCTGGCGGTGGCGACGACAAGGAGTACACCATCGAGCTTACAGCAGATAAGACAGAGATCGTTGCCAATGGCTCTGATACTGTGACCTTCACCGTTAAGGTGGATGGCGTGGAGACCACGGAGGGGGTTATGATCATCTGCCTCAACGACAACTCAGTACTTACTGACAATACTTTCAAGACAGCGACCTTTGGCGAGTATAGCTTCAAGGCTTCGTATAAGAACTTCTCTTCGGATGCTGTGAATATCACCGCCACCGAGCCTGAAAAGGTTGTCGAGCTCACGGCTGACAAGAGCGAGATTGTTGCCGACACCCGTGATACCGTAACCTTCACCGTGACAGTTGATGGCGTTGATATGACAACAGAGTGTACTATCACTAACCTCAACTACGAGACCGCTATCGAGGGTAACACCTTTACTTCGGATGTCAATGGCGAGTTCCGCTTTGTGGCTACATACGACAAGTGGTCGTCGAACGAAGTTACAATCACCGCTACCATTCCCGAGGCACCTGTGCAGAAGAGCCTCAAGATTAAGTCTGACGTAAATCGAATCAAGGCAGACGGTATTGAGAAGGCTACATTTACGGTAATCTATGGCGAGGATGATGTAACAGCTGATGCCGAGATATACTGCACTAACCACGAGGGCGTAACCGTCGAGGGCAACACCTTCTCAAGTACGACTGTTGGTTCATACTCGTTCCGCGCACGCTACGATGGTCAGACCACAGGCACTTCCGTAAGCATTGATGCGTATGACCCTGAGTTGGCTGGCAAATATGAGATTGGTGCTATCTACGAGGTAAATGGTGTTAAGGGTGTTATCTTCGCCATTAAGTCGGACAACAAGGGTGATACATACTGCTATATCTTCTCTTTGGATGAGGAGGACTTGCAGTGGTCAACGAAGTACGAGTGGTGTAACTGCATGTCGCAGCGTGGTGACTACAACTCGAGCGACCCATTCAACTACTTTGGCATGAACATCGACGACTACCCAGCGTTCAAGTGGTGTAAGGAGCATGGTGAGGGCTGGTTCCTACCATCATCTACCGAGATGCACTGGATGTGGGATATGCTCACCGAGGGTGAGCGTGACTTCAATGCTCCAAGTGTAGCAAAGTACAACACATTTATCGTGGAGAATGGTGGCGAGCCATTCTGCGAGACCTACTACTGGTCATCGAACGAGACATCGGAAGATTTGGTGGAGGTTATCGCCTTCATGGACGATAGCGTCGTATGTCTCGATCCCAAGAAGGATAACAAATACACTGCACGCGCTGCATACCGCTTCAAGGTGGAGTAAGGTGAGTAATTAGCAACTAAGGAGTGGAGAGCTGTCTTCACTCCTTTTTTTTGTAGTACTATTTCTAACTCCTAATTCCTCATTTATAATATATAAGTTATATCTTTGTGGCATGAAAAAGTCTGAATTTTCGTTTATAGGCGATATCGCCACGCTGTTTGGCACGCTACCCCACCACGGCTTCGAGCCTATTGGCGACGACTGCACCGTCGTAGATATGGGCGCGGATGCCCTTGTGATGACTACCGACATGCTTGTCGAGGATGTACACTTCCTTCGCTCGGCATCTACGGCCGAGGAGGTGGGCATGAAGAGCCTTATGGTTAATATCTCGGACGTGGCAGCTATGGGCGCTACGCCAATCGCTACGCTACTGAGCCTCTCACTACCCGAGTCGGCACAGGGCGAGTGGAGCGAGGCCTTTATGCGTGGCTACTACGAGGCGTGTAGCAAACATGGAGTGGCTCTTGTGGGTGGCGACACCACCGCCTCGCGCGACCGTATAACGATAAACGTGGTGGCCATAGGACGAGCACCCAAGGCAAATATCAAGCGTCGTTCAGCAGCTAAGGTGGACGACATCATAGCTGTTACGGGCAAGCTTGGCGTATCGTCTAAAGGATTGGTAGACATCATGTTTGGAGACCTTACGACCGAGGCAGCCGAGATACACCGCCGCGGCAATGCCCGCGTGGCGGAGGGAGCATGGCTCGGCACGCGGAGCGAGGTACACGCCATGATGGATATATCGGATGGTATAGCCTCGGACATACGCCATATCATGGAGCTGTCGAATGTGGGTGCCGAGATTGAGTTAAACGACATACCTACCGACTACGACATACGCTATGCCACAACAGGAGGCGAGGACTACGAGCTACTTCTCACCGTAGACCCCGCGAGCTTCGACACCATAGCCACAGCACTCGCCGAGGCTACAGGCACGACGCTCACAGCCATAGGACGCATCACATCATCGCACGAGCTATGCTGGCTTCAGGATGGCGCACCCACGGATATCGACCTTCGGGGGTTCACACACTTTTAGCCACCACTACATCTAAATTACAAGATTGGTTACTCCAGTAGTCGGAATGTTGCAGGCGATGACTGCTAATTATTACCCTTTAGCCTTGCGGATGGCTTTTGTTTTGGCTATGGAAGAGCGCTTGCACTCTATCCTACAAGCCAAAACAAAAGTAGCGTAACTCTCGTTACGCTACCTGCTCAAATGGTCGGGATGACAAGATTGGCTACTTCGCATCCCAAGGGATGCTCCGTTTAACGCCCATCTTGGGCACTACCTTAATGGCGTGCACAAAGCTGAATAACCGAAGTCTCGCCAAGGCGATTAGCTTTTGTGCCATATAGCCATCGATGCGAGCATCAGGCTATATCACACAAAAAGACCCCAATCATTCGATTGAGGTCCTTCGCTTTCTCAGCTTTGTCGGGATGACAAGATTCGAACTTGCGACAACACGCCCCCCAGACGTGTACTCTAACCGGGCTGAGCTACATCCCGAATTGGTTTTGTGGTGCAAAGATAATAATAAATTTCCAAAGTGTGCAACTAAAAACTAAAAAAAATATAACTTTGTAACATGAAAAGCATGATAACCACCATATTATACACAATAATGTTCTCATTGTGTGTATGTTGCGTGCCGCAAGAGAGCGGTTCAGTGGAGGATATCGTGCACAATTCTCACTCGTTATACACCCCAAAATACGCCTCTGGTTTTGACATCATCGTCGATGATAATGGCGTCAAAACGGTGCGTGTCATGCGCCCTTGGCAGGGCACCTTAACGGCGGCCGACGAGCAGTACTTGATGATATTCCCGAATGCCGAGAGTGCCAATGGCTTCGAGGGTCAACATATCGTTGGCTCTGCCCAGCGCGTAGTCTGCATGTCGACAAGCCATATAGCCATGCTCGACATGTTAGGCGAGGTGGATGCCGTGGTGGGGGTCTCAGGCAAGCAGTATGTGATGAACGAGCATGTGGCGAGTGATGCCGCCATATTAGATGTGGGCTACGATGCCAACCTCGACTACGAGGCGCTACTGAGGCTCAAGCCCGACATAGTGTTGATGTATGGCGTGTCGGCGGAGAACAGTGCTGTGACGGCAAAGCTACGCGAGTTAGGTATCCCCTACCTATATCTGGGGGACTATGTCGAGGAGTCACCACTGGGTAAGGCCGAGTGGATGGTATGCGTTGCCGAGATTATGGGGTGCCGCGAGCGTGGCGTGCGTCTCTTTGAGGGCATCGAGAGACGATATAACGCTATCCGTGATGGTGTTGTCGCGGCTGACAACCCGCCAAAAGTTATGTTCAACCTACCATATCAGGACGTATGGTATATGCCCTCGGACGATAGCTACATGGTGCGTCTTATTGAGGATGCTGGTGGCGAGTATATATACAGAGGTAGAAACATCACGGGTGGTTCCAAGGGCATTAGCCTCGAGGAGGCGCTCTCCTTGGTGTCGCGTGCCGATATATGGCTTAACGTGGGACAGTGCCGAACGATGGATGAGGTATACGCCGCAGCGCCTCACTTCACAACAGCAGGCGTGGTGCAGCGTGGCGACATATATAACAACAACCGCCGCTCGAGCGCTGCTGGTGGTAGCGACTTCTGGGAGTCGGCCATCGTGCGCCCAGATGTAGTACTTGCCGACCTCGTGGGCATCATGGAGGGTAAGAGCGAGGGACTATACTACTACCATCGCCTTGATGACACAACGGCTGTGACAACAGATAGAGCAATAGCTCCCATAGAGTATAGCGATACGAGCAACGGCAGAGCGACAACAACAGCCTCCCTTTGGGGCATTGTCCTTGTTGTCATCATGGCATTGTGGATGGTATATGGCGTGCGTGCCCTCTTCAATAGAGGTGCTACGCGCTATGGATGGCTCTTCGTGGCACTTGCCATAGCATTGGTAGCATTGGCCGCTGGCGACCTGCTTATCGGTAGTAGTGCGATACCCCTTGGCGATGTGTGGGCAGCACTTGTGGGAGGCAACACCACCGCCGAATACTCACTAATTGTCAGCAAGTTGCGCCTACCCAAGGTTATCGTGGCCATAGTTGCCGGCATGGCCTTGGCGGCGAGTGGTCTACAGATGCAGACACTCTTCCGTAACCCCTTGGCAGGACCTTATGTATTAGGCATCAATGCTGGTGCGAGCCTCGGTGTGGCGCTCTTCACCATGGCGCTACCTATGCTCGGTGCAATGTCGGGAAGCTGGCTTGCAGACCTCGGCATCACGGCGATGGCGTGGATAGGTGCAGCGTCGATACTCCTGCTTATGATGGTCGTGTCGCGCAAGATACGCAACATAAATGTCATTCTCATCCTCGGCATGATGCTCGGCTCGGCGATATCCGCAGTTGTGGGCATCCTCCAATATGTCGGCACCGAGGAGTCGCTCAAGAGCTTTGTGGTGTGGACCATGGGCTCGCTATCGACAGTTACCGTGGACGACCTCCTTGTCTTGGTACCCGTGGTGATGAGTGGTTTGGTACTCGCCATGGTTGCCACCAAGTCGCTAAATATGCTACTCCTCGGTGAGAGCTACGCGCGTACAGTGGGTCTCAACGTAGCACTTTCGCGAGGTATCATCTTCCTCTCGACGACGCTCCTCGCAGCCACTGTCACTGCCTATTGTGGTCCTATTGGCTTTATAGGCCTCGCCATGCCACACCTCGCACGCATGACCTTCCGTACTGCCGACCACCATATACTTATGCCAGCGTCAATGCTCTGGGGTGCTGTATCCATGTTGCTATGCTGCATCGTCTGCGACATTGTGGCGCGCAATGGCATGATGCTCCCCGTGAACACCATAACCTCGCTGTTAGGCATACCTATAATCATAGTTGTAATATTCCGTAACCGTAACCGCCAATGATAGAGCTCAATAACATATCCCTCGGCTATGGTCGTCGCACGCTTATCGAGGGTGCCACGACGAGCTTCAAGTGTGGCACGATGGTAGCACTCCTCGGTCGCAATGGTACGGGTAAGAGCACGTTGCTACGAGCCATGGCAGCCCTTGGCGATGTGCAGCAGGGCGAGATACTCATCGGTGGCGAGCCCATAACTGAGATATCGCGTGCCGCACTATCTCGTTTTGTAGCCTTTGTTACAACGGAGCGAATTGATGTCGAGGCACTTACGGCATACGACCTTGTTGCCATAGGCCGCTCACCATATACCAATTGGATGGGGCGCCTCGCTGATGAAGACAGGGCAGCGATAGAGCGTGCCATGCAGATAGCTGGTATTGCTGATATGGCGGAGCGCCGAGTGGATACGATGTCCGATGGTGAGTGCCAGAGGGTAATGATAGCACGCGCCTTGGCACAGGATACGCGGGTAATACTCCTCGATGAGCCCACAGCCTTTCTCGACCTGCCCAACCGCTACGAGCTCTGCACATTGCTCGCACGCTTGGCGCACGACGAGGGTAAGTGCGTGATATTCTCGACACACGAACTCGACATAGCGCTATCACTCGCCGACAGCATAGCCCTCGTAGATACCCCACGCTTAGTACATCTGCCCACATCGGAGATGATAGCTTCGGGAAATATCGAGCGTCTGTTTGATAGCGACTATGTGTCGTTTGATGCTGAAACACAGTCTATTCGCCTTAGGCGATAGGGGGATAAAGTGAAGATAAGCAGGGTACAAATTATAATTTTTTGTTAAAGATTTTGCCAAATAGAAAATTTTGCGTACCTTCGCACCGCTAAATTGCTCTTTATAGTGTGGGCATTAGTGGATTGGCCCGTTCGTCTATCGGTTAGGACGCAAGATTTTCATTCTTGAAAGAGGAGTTCGACTCTCCTACGGGCTGCACTTGGCGCGTTACACCTTGTGTGTGGTGCGTGCGGTTAACAGCAATTTTAGGAGCGGGCAATGCCTATCCGAAGGCGACTACGGTCGTGACAGGTCGTCCACAGGCCTCAATGGGTGGAATAAATTTTTGCATTAACTAAAAAGTAAAATAAAAGATTAAAACTATGGCAAACCACAAGTCATCAAAGAAGAGAATCCGCCAGACCGTAACAAAGCGTGCTCACAACCGTCTTTATCACAAGACTGCTCGTAACGCTGTCAAGGCTTTGCGTAACACAACAGAGCGTAGCGCAGCTGAGGCTCTTTTGCCAAAGGTAAGCGCAATGTTGGATAAGCTTGCAAAGACAAACATTATCCACAAGAACAAGGCTGCTAACCTTAAGAGCTCTCTCGCATTGCACGTTAACGCATTGTAATTTACGGTGATAGCGGCGCTACTATGGCGCTTAAGTCTAAAGCCCGAATGGAACACTTGATTTCCATTCGGGTTTTTCTCTACTCCGCATACTACCCTTGTCCGTAACAACAAAAGGGCGTTGCCATAGACAACGCCCCTACTCATCTTTCTCCTCTCGGCACTACTAATCGAGATAGTAGTAGATATTATCGTAGTTCTCAACATCTACCGCAGTGCGCAGAAGCGTACCATCCTCGGCATAGTCGAGATAGACATCCGTAAGGTAGCCATTGACAACGATAGTAGCCTCGATAAAGTATATCGTTGATAGGTTGTTACGCTCCACACGGCTAACGTCGTCAATAGGTGTCTGTGCACCGTAAGCATTCTCGAACGAAGTTTGTACAGCTTCGGGGAGCATGCTATATGGAATCTTAAACTCGGTCATCACCCAATTGCCAGACTTCTTCTTGTACCAAGCATCGCAATCATCCGACACACCAGGGAGCTTAAACTCACATACGGCATACCCTCTACGGCGCTCCCACTCAATATCATAGGCATTTGGGTACTGGGCCTTAAATGCCGAGCGGGTAGACTGTGGCGCATTATAATTGTCGTCACAACCTACCGCAAACACCGCAACGACAGCCACCAAGGCAAACATAATCTTTCTCATAGTTCATTCACATTTAATTAGTTAATCATCAATTTCTACAAGGCGGAAGGCTGTATCGAACTCCAACTCGAGACCCTGCGACAGCTTCACGTCCCAGCCACCACGATCGCGATTTATCTCAACGATATCGCTACCTGCGTAGTGCTCATCGACATACAAGCGTAGCTCCTTGGGAACAATAGCCGCGGGCACCGCCGAGCGTCCTGCATCGATATCGCGCCACTCGCCATCGCCGTTAAACTCAATCTTTGTGCCATCGCTGAGCACAACCTCATATTCGGTCGACATAACATCTCTATCCATAGTCACATAACCAACCTCAATACCATCATAGTAGCTCTTCACGAACTCCTGCGCCTTTGCAGGTAACTCCTGATAGTTGATAGGCTGGTCATCACGCAAATGATAAGCTGTGGCTGCCACAGCCATACCCACTGTTGCAATACCAAGAGCCGCAATCATAATCATTTTTTTCATAGCTCACTAAAATTAAATTTATATATTCATTTTCGCATAGCAGTGTACGGGTTAGGAGATTACAAAAATCGTACTTATCTCAAATCGTTATACCTCCATTTTCCGTTCTGCCTCGGGGCAAATATATATAAAAAATTAGGACGAAAATACTTCTTCGCCCTAAATATTTAGTTTTTCGCTATTTTATTTTCTTATGTTCCTATAATTTGAGATTATACAGTTCGTTCTACTCTATTGTAATATGCTGGTTATCAGTAGCTTGCGACGATAGCAAGGTATTATTCTCCAGCTCATCAGTGTCGGCCACATCTATTTCACTCTCGACATTCACAACACGACTCTCAACAGCTATTTTCTCACCTAACGAGCTAAACTTCTCCCTATTCATGATGGCTAACACGACAACTACAAGGATGGCAAGAGCCACCACACCATCAATAAATCTACGAATCATCTCTTAACAATATATTTATTTTACAGCCATCTGAACTCTATTTTACACTCCCCTCAACTCCTCGACAGCACGCTGCACAATCTCGTCGATAGGGTACATATTATAGTAGAAGCCCGACTCATCATCCATCGAGTTGCGGCCTATATACGCACGCAACTGGGCATGGATAATATCGTACGACTTGGCGAGTTCCTCCTGGTTTGTCTCGATGCCCTGCGTCTCGGCATAGCGCGTAAAGTCGTCGACAAGAGCCACATCATCAAACAAGGCATCAAGGTCGTCGAGGTTCTTAACAGCATCAAGTCGCTCACGGTGACGATCCGTAAAGTCGAGTGTATAACGATAGAGCGTATTGGTATTCCACACCTTAGTATAATATGGTGTTATGCCTAACGTGTCTAACGGCACAAAGATATCGGGCATGATGCCACCACCGCCGTAAACGGTACGGCCACCAGGCGTTGTATACTTAAGCGAGTCGGCAAAGTGTATAGAGTCTGCCGAAAAGAACTCGTTGTGGACATATCTATCGACAATCTCCAACTCATACGACATAGCATCACCGTTGGTATATGGCTTCTGTATGCAGCGTCCCGTAGGTGTGTAGTAACGTGCCACGGTAAGGCGCATCGCTGAGCCATCGTCAAAAGGCATCTGCGCCTGCACCAAACCCTTGCCAAAGGTACGACGACCTATGACCAAGCCTCTATCGTTATCCTGAATGGCGCCTGCCAATATCTCACTCGACGAGGCGCTCATCTCATCAACAAGGATTACCAACGGCACCTCCGTAGCGCTACCACTGCCACTGCTATACTGACTCTGCCTCATGCCATGTCTATCCTCCGTATAGACAATAAGTTTACCGGCAGGTAGAAATTCGTTGGCAATGAGTATTGCTTGGTCGAGGTAGCCTCCTGAGTTAGAGCGCAGGTCAATTATAAGAGACTCCATGCCCTGGTCGCGTAGCTTGGCGATGGCGCGACGTATCTCATCGTACGACGTAGAGGCAAACTGCGAGAGACGTATGAAGCCAATGTGCGCCTCTTTATCAATAATAAAGGCTGTCTCGATGCTATGTATCTCGATGGCATCGCGCACGACATTAATATCTATAAGGTCGCCAACACTGCGTCGCTTAACAGAGAGTGTGACATTAGAGCCACGGGGGCCTCGCATAAGGCGTACCATAGAGTCCTGCGGTATGCCCTGACCAGCAACATCGCGTCCGTCGATACGCACCACCCTATCACCAGCACGAACACCAGCCTTATCGCTGGGGCCCTGAGGAATGACATTGAGCACAGTGATGGTATCTGTCGAGGCGTTAAAGACGATGCCTATGCCATCGAACTCACCCTCGAGCGACTCGTTAATGGTGTCGAAATCCTTGGCTGGGATATATGCCGAGTGAGGGTCGAGCTCGGCGAGCATGCTCACTATTGCCTTTTCGTATAGCTCCTCGAGGCTTATCTCTTCGATGTAGCTGTGCTTGATGGCCATCACCGTCTGCATCAACTTATTATCTCGAACAACGGCACTCTCAAGATTGGCAATATAGGACTCGTACTCTGCAACATTCATCCGCGCGATATCGACACCCATGGCCATGTCGTTAATCATACGCTGTGTGCGTATAATCTCATACTTACGACCCACCATGACGCCAATCCACACGCTAACAGCCACAACCGCCACCACTAATAGTGTGAACCTAACCTTCTGCCATCTTCCCTTGAACATACCCTCTCAGACGCTATAAAACCGACAATAGAGTCAACTATCAAAATCTATACTACTTATTCTTGAAAGTGTATGTTAGACCTACTGACAACATTGATGACACCTGCAACTTATCAATCTCAGCCTTGTTGTAGTAAAGCTGGAAGTAGATCTGTGTCGAGATATACTTCGTTGCTTTAATATCTATGGTGTTCTCCCAACGAACAGTAGGCACGACGTGTTCATACTCGAGTTTATCTGCCGTAGGCTCGAACTTACGCATAGATGCTATGTCGGTAATCCAACCATAGAACGAGTATGCCGTAGTACGGTAGCGCAACCAGCCATTCTTACCCCATGTCTTATCGAAGTCGAGCTGTACCGAGAGACCACCCTCGTATTTTGAGGTGTTACCCGCAGGCACGCCATAGTCATTCGATGTCGATAGGTCGTTACGATATGTAGCGCTCATAGCAATGGGTGCGAGGTTGACCTTAAGAGGGAACTTCTCCGATGGCAAGACGTATGTAAAACCGACCGAAGCATCCAAATAACCTGGGGTCATGAAGTTAGATACGCGCGACACGCCATTCTGCTTATCGCCACGCGCACCATAACCAGGAGCAAACTGGGTACGGAACTTAACGTTAGCACCGTATGTCCAATTCTTGACCATTGCCCACTGCGGCGCAGTCGATATTGCTATCTCGTCGACATTCTTAAACCACACACCACGCTGCTCGCCACCGAGCTCCATGCGCATATTGTTGTAGCCGAACTTTGCCGATGCGGTGTTGGTTATCGTAAACTTACCCTTCTTGAAAATATGCGAGAAGTTCACATTTGCAAGGATGGTGATGGTGTTATCACCCGCCGCCTGCCACGACTTACTAAAGGCTGTCAACGAGCCGTGAAGGTTTGCGGTGAAGTCAATGGTGTTACGCTCCTTGCGGATAGCCATGCGGTCGGCCTTAATCTTTGCCTTTGCAACATAGTTGGCATCGACATCCGACGCCTTCATACCGCTGTCAAACGAGACGTTATCTGCGGTTGCCGTCACCTCGTCAGCTGTCACCTGTGCAGAAAGGTCAGTAGCACAAAAGATTATGGCAAGTGCCAAAAGAGTAGAAAATTTCTTCATATAGTCGTTAATTAGATTTATTCCACGACAAAGATATGAAAAAATTGCGAAAAATAACTATCTTTGTGCATTAACATAACACTTCGTAGATATGAAATATTTTGGAGCACACGTCAGTGCATCGGGAGGCGTAGAGAACGCCATAAGCAATGCACAAGCCATAGGGGCTACCGCCTTTGCTCTCTTCACCAAGAACCAGAGACAGTGGGTAGCGCCATCACTTACACAACATCAGATAGATATATTTGTCAGTGCATGTCGTAACAGCGGTTATGCTGCAACGCAGATACTACCCCACGACAGCTACCTCATCAACCTCGGTCACCCCGACCAGGAGGGTCTTGACAAGTCGCGCGACGCCTTCTTCGAGGAGATGCTACGCTGCCAGCAGCTGGGTCTCGACCGTCTCAACTTCCACCCAGGCAGTCACCTTAAGCGCATCAGCGAGGAGGGCTCGCTGGAGCGTATCGCCGAGTCTATAAACATGGCACTCGACAGAACACAGGGGGTCACTGCCGTATTGGAGAATACCGCAGGTCAGGGTTCAAACCTCGGCTACCGCTTCGAGCACCTCGCTTATATCATCGAGCGTGTGGAGGACAAGAGCCGCGTGGGTGTATGTATCGACACCTGCCACTCCTTTGCTGCGGGCTACGACCTACGCACCAAGGAGGCATGCGACGCCACATTTGCAGAGTTCGACCGTATCATCGGCTTCAACTACCTGCGAGGCATGCACCTCAACGATGCCATGCGCCCCTTGGGCAGTCGCATCGACCGTCACTCACCACTTGGCGATGGTGAGATTGGCTGGGAGTGCTTCCGTTATATCGCCGAGGATGCACGCTTCGACAACATCCCGCTCATCCTCGAGACCCCCGACGAGAGCCGTTGGGCAGAGGAGATAGCCACACTTAACAAATTCGCAAATCAGTAATACAGAGAAGATAATGAAGAGAGTAGTCACACTTTTTGCAGCGATATTCGCACTCACTTCGCTGAGTGCGCAGGTGAGCATCGAGCGCCCATACGCCGTAGGTGCCGACATATCATGGCTACAATCACAGGAGGATCGTGGCACACACTTTAGCGATAATGGTGTCGAGGGCGACGCCATAGAGATACTTCGCGACAATGGCTTCAACTACATACGTCTGCGCATCTTCGTAAATCCCAAGTCGGAGCTTGGCTACTCGCAGCGCGATGGCTACTGCGACCTTGAGCATACACTCGCTATGGCACGTCGCATCAAGGATGCAGGCATGTACTTCCTCTTGGACTTCCACTACTCGGATAATTGGGCAGACCCTGCAAAGCAGATAATGCCACAGGCATGGCAAACACTCTCCTACGAGGAGGTGCAGGAGGCTCTATACAACCATACACGCGAGGTGCTGGAGGCTCTCAACGCACAAGGCACAACACCCGATATGGTGCAGGTGGGTAACGAGGTAAGCAACGGCATGTTGTGGCCATACGGCTCTGTGCGCCACTCGTTTGGTGGTCTCTGTGGGCTACTCAAGGAGGGTATCCGAGCCGTACGCGAATATGCCCCCGATGCCGAGGTGATGATACATGTTGCCTTGGGCGGTCAGGCCGAGGAGTCGGAGCGCTTCTTCGACGCTATGGCGGAGTATGGTGTCGAGTACGATATCATAGGTCAGTCGTACTACCCCGAGTGGCATGGTACGTTGGAGGAGTTGGAGGCAAACCTCAACATGTTGGTTAAGGAGTACGAGAAGCCAATCATCGTTGTCGAGTACCGTGACCACTACCTCGACATCGAGCGCATCGTAAGCTCTATACCCAACAAGATGGGTCGTGGCACCTTTATCTGGGAGGCCACATCGCCACAGTGGGGCAAGCTCTTCGACGAGTCGGGAGCCTCGACAAAAGCACTCGATGACTACAACAGATAACCCAATAGATGGACTTTATTCAGATAGCAATCATTGGCATAGGACTGGCGATGGATGCTTGCGCCGTATCAATCGGTAAGGGTCTATCGCTCAGGAGGGTGCACCTACGCCACATCCTCAGCGTGGCGCTGTGGTTTGGTGGTTTCCAGGCACTTATGCCAATCATCGGCTACTTCCTCGGGCGTAGCTTCACCGAGTATGTCGAGAGCATCGACCACTGGATAGCCTTCGGTCTCTTGCTACTCATAGGCATCAACATGATACGCGAAGCACTTGGCGATGAGGAGGTGAAGCATGACAGTGACTTCGGCACTCGCACAATGCTACTGATGGCCATTGCCACAAGTATCGACGCCCTCGCTGTGGGTGTATCCATCGCCTTTATGCGTGTCGACATCTGGATTGCCGCCGCTATAATAGGCATTATCACGATGGTTATATCTGCAGCTGGCATACTTCTCGGCGCGAAGATTGGTGCGAAGATTGGCTCCAAAGCGGGCATTATTGGAGGCGTTATACTTATCGCCATAGGCACGAATATCGTTATAGAACACCTTGTCGTATAGTGCTGATATGAAGAGTGTTATCGTTGCCTTTACGGGTCATCGCAGCTATCATCATGAGGCAGATATGGAGCTTGACACAATCGTTGCCAACCTCTACGATGAGGGTGCCCGCACCTTTCGTGTGGGTATGGCCGATGGCTTCGACCTCGCTGCAGCCGAGGCTGTCATAAGGTTACAATCGACCCACGATGATATTGCTCTTGAGGCCTACACTCCCTTCCCTGCTTTCGCCAGTGGTTTCTCGTCGACGGACGCAATTCGTTATGATGCAATAATCTCGCATTGCGATAGTGTGACCTACGCCATGGAGAGATACCATAACTCTGCCTATATGTTGCGCAACAACATGTTGGTTGATGGGGCACAAGTGGTTGTCGCCTGGTGGAATGGCGCACGCAGTGGCACGGGATATACCGTAGGACGTGCTCGCCGCAACAGATGTCGCATCATTAACCTATACCCCCAACCGCAACTCGAGATAGATTTTTAGCAATTCCTGTGGACTATTTGAATAATTTTACAACATATCAGCCTTTTTTCTCATTAAATCCTTGATTTATTGCATTTCAATGCTTATCTTTGTGGTGTAAAGTATACTTGGGGCGCAGGCATCAATCCATCGCCCCGTAATATGACATTGAGATGAAAGCAAGAGTATTAGCATTTGTAGCGTTGATATTGGGCATGGTCGCATGCCAGAATGAATCTGACTTCGACAACGTGGCAACCGAAGAGATGCACCTCACTGTAAGCATCGACGAGGTGGCTACACGCACCGAGAGCGACAACGGCTTCGACTTATCGACACTCGGCACAAAGTATGAGTTACGTTTTATTCTCGAAGTGTACAACCTTGGCAATGAAAAGCATACAGCACAGCAGATAGCCTACTCAACTACCACATCAACTACTTTCAAGGTAGAGTTGCCCACCAATCGCAACTACCGCTTTGTGGTGTGGGCCGACATTGTTGAGAAGGATGAGCGTAGCGACCTCCACTATAAGACAACAGATGGTCTTACCAACATCTCATTGCGCAGTGAATGGAAGCCAAACGACGAGACACGCGATGCCTACACCGCATACATCGACGTACTCGGCTACTCGGGCTCATCAAATATTGACGCTCTCACACTGGCACGCCCCTTTGCCAAAGTTCGTGTTGTAAGCACAAATGCCTCTACGTCAACAGCCAAGATGAGTGTTAACTACTCATCGGAGTTGCCCACAACATTTAACGCATACAACGGCACTGTTGGAGGTAATGGGCTAAAGAGCCATGATACATTTAACATTGCCAACTACACCGATGACAACGGTAGCAAGACACTCTTCACTGACTACATTTTTGCTACAAAGGAGAGTTCCGTGTTAGCATGGACATTCACCACATACGATAACGCAGGCAATGAGTTAAACAGCTATAACTTTAATAGTACTAATATCAAGCGTAACACCTTGACTACCATCAAAGGTAATTTTTAGGCAACACACAATCTCATGTAACGAGAGGGGGGCACGACTCATCACAAGCCCAAATCGTCTTGTCGCAACGAGATACGAAATATAATTTTGGGATCACTTCTTTGAAGTGGTCCTATTTTTTTGTTGGATTTTATAAAAAAAATCACTACATTTGCTCGATAATAGACGAAAATTTCAAAAAAATAATAGTTCATGAAGAAGATTTTTTCATTTTTGATGCTCGCGACACTACTATGTGTAGCTTGCGAAAAGGGTGGCGATGAGAGTACAAAGCCCATAGTAACAGTCACTTCAGAGAGTGTTATTGAGGTTGGCGTTGATGGCGGCACGGTAGATATTCTCTATACCATCACCAATGGCACAGACACCAAGGTAAACGTTACTGAGACCGCCGCATGGATTGACACCGCTGTTGAGGCATCAAAGGTGGTAGTTACAATAGAGGCCAACGACAGTGTCAACAAGCGTGAGGCAAAGATTACGCTTCAGTACTACGGTTCATCGGCAGAAGTTACCGTTAAGCAGGCAGGTAAATCCACAGGCGACTATGACGTAGAGTTCGAGGCAAAGCGCTTCGAGGGCATATACTTTGACTCTACCGTAGCCAACTACTTTGTTATCCTCTCGGATATCGGCGCAAAGACTGACGGCTCACCCAAGGCCAACGGCACATACTACTTCTTCGATATGTATAACAACACCAAGGCTGACGCCGAGTGTCCAATCCTCCCTAATGGCAACTACACATACGATGTTGATAACAAATTTACTAACCTCACATTTAGCGAGGAGGGCAGCTGGTATGCCGTAATGGACAACAAGGGCGAGTATGCTAAGGTGGGTAGCTTCAAAGATGCATCAGTAACAGTTAAGGATGGCAACTTTGAGGCTATCATCGAGCTTACATCGGGCGAGAAGCACCACATCGTTTTCGAGGGCAAGATGCAGACTACCGTAGGACATGTACGCTCAACATTCTTCGAGGATATAGAGTTCTCGGTTGAGGATGCCACAATCACCGCAAGCTTGCTTGGCGACACTGATGGCGATGGCCAGCAGAACTGGTTTATCGAGGCCAAGAGGGGCGACGATATCTATATGGTCGACGTATTTACTGCAAGCACCGAGTCGTGCGCAGGCCTCTATCAGATGATGGAGGTTGATAGCAAGGACTACGCTAACCGCTACCTTCCTGGCTTGATTGGCGAGGATGGCCTTGTAGGCTCGTGGTATGCAAAGCTCACCAACGGCACCATTAAGGGTGATGTTTTGGCACCTATGGCCGAGGGCGTTATCCAGCTCGTTATCGAGGGCGACACCATGCGCATCGAGTACGGCTGTAAGGATGATGCTGGCAACGACATCACCGGCTCGGTATCGGGTAAGCTCACTGTTAAGGATATGCGTGAGTAACGAGAGGGAAAACGGAAATTACTGATTACTCGTTGCTAATTACTAATTGACTCACTTATTAACCAAATAATTAATAACCATCATGAAAAAACTATTCTATCTATTGTTTGCAGTGCCTATGGTATTTGCAGCATGTGAGGATTCTAACGATGGCGTAGATAAGCCTGTTGAGAAGACTCCTGTATTGAAAGTAACCGAGACTACTCTTGACTTCACGGCTGAGGGAGGCGCAGGCGTTATCAACTACTCTGTTGAGAACGCAGTTGAGGGCACCGAGGTAGAGGCCACTTGCGAGGCTGATTGGGTTGCAGACCTTACAGTAGCTGAGACTATCACCTTCACTGTTGCTGCTAACGAGAGCGAGGCACGCGAGGCTACCATCGTTGTAACTTACGGCGAGCTCTCAAAGAGCGTTGCTGTAAAGCAGGCTGCTAAGGGCGAGGCTCCAAAGCCTAACACCCCTGTGTTCGAGGCTGTAACCGCTACTGTTGAGTACGAGTGGAACGTGACTATGGGTGAGGTAGAGTATAAGCTCGAGAACCCTATCGAGGGTGTTGAGGTTAAGGCTAAGACTGGCGCAGACTGGATTTCACAGGTTCAGGTGAAGGATGGCAAGATCCTGTTCGCTATGACCGAGAACATGGGCGATGCTCGCGAGGGTAAGATTACCGCTGAGTACGGTATGTTGCCAGCTATCGAGTTCACTGTTAAGCAGGGTGCTTATGTTGCTCCAGACCCAGTAGTAACCATTAACGAGGAGAGCATAGATTTGGCATACGACGCTACTGAGGGTTCGTTCACCTACACCGTAGAGAATCCTGTTGAGGGTGTTGTTGCTGAGGCTACTACCGATGCAGAGTGGATTTCAAACCTTACTGCAGCAGATGGCACTGTATCGTTCACTACCAGCGTAAATGAGGGCTTCGTACGCGAGGCTACTATTACCGTTACCTACGGTAAGGCATCTGACAGCATTGTTGTTAAGCAGCGCTTTGAGGGCCAGAACCCTGACTTGGATTACTACATATATAACATTCATACATTTGAGGCTAAAACTCGTACGGCAAACACTTGGGATATTGTTATGAGTGAGATACACCCAGATCTTGGTGAGGTATTTTCTCGTATCACAGTACAGCACTCGGAGGACAACGCAGGTCTTATCCCTACTGGCGAGTACAGCACCGAGGATGGCTCTATCCTTGTGAACACAACAACCGAAAATGGCAATAGCGAGTGGCGTTACACCACAGCTGGTGCCGACATCACCATCTGCGAGCTCTATGTTGAGAACGACCTTGAGGCACACACCTCATATATCGAGGGTATGTTCCAGATTGGTAGCGATGTATATGGCTTCTCTTACGAGGGCGCTGTAAAGGGCTTTATGTACGAGGAGCTTGGCGATGAGGGTGTAACCAACTGGACATCATTCTCAAGCCGCTATTCATTCGAAGACTGCTATGTCTTTACGGGTACTGCAGAGGGCTTTAGCCTCGAGTTCTTCATTCATGAGGTAGGCGTAACTAAAAACAACCACGGCACAGTTCCTTCGGCTGGCACATACCCTGTACTTAACTGGATGTACAGCACCTCTGAGAACTACTGCGAGGGTACGAACGGAGGCTCAAAGGTTAACGGCATCTACCTCAAGAGCGAGGGTCAGGTTGTAATCAAGGAGACTGCAGATGGTTACAAGGTTACTTTCGATGTTGTTGACGCTAATGGCACAGCATGGAAGGGTTCATACACTGGCGCTTTGTAATTATTGATTTCTACGCAACAAGAACCTAACAAAATGGGGATGGCTAATTTACTTTTTAGCCATCCCCTTTTGTTGGAGGTTGAAGAAAAAGATGTAGTTTTAGGCCTGCGAAGCCCGAAAAACCGCAGTTTACTCGGCGTAAATGAGGATTTTGAGGGCGAGCGTAACGACAAAATACACTTTTTATTCAGCCTCATTATTATGCAATGTACTTGTCTACTTCTCGTTAAGAGCAAAACGTACGCGCACGCTGTGCGTTAGCACCTGTGTGCTAAACTCAATAGGCTCTGGCTCCATTACAGCCTCATCATAGGCCTCTATTACCGCATATTCAACATTTGTTGCTCTTGCTTTACTTGCCCCTCGTATTGCGTAGCCCTCTGTACCAGTATAAAAGTCTACATCGCCCGAGCCCGATGAGTAGTCGCTGATATGTATACAGCTACCGATACTCTGGTCGACAGCTCCAGCAAGCTCCATGGCGCTCTTCTGCGCATCCTTCATAGCCTCACGACGCAATGCCGAGCGTATCTCCTCGGTCTTGGTACACGTTGCCTTCTCGATACTATAACGGTGTAGGTTAAGCTCACCGAGAGCTGTCATCACCTCATTAAGCTGCTCGGCACCACGCACGACAACCTCATACTTGCGGGTTGCTAATGCCGACTTACGGCTGGTATATGTCGCATAGTTATCGACAAGCGTAAAGTCGCTCTTTATATCGACGCCTGCCTCCTTGAGAGCCTCGCGGATATCCTTCTCCTGCTCCTGAAGCGATGTCTTACCACGGTTTTCACGCTCGGTAATAACAACAGATAGAGTGAACTTGTCGGGTGTAATCTTACGCTCGGCGTAGCCCGTAACCTCGATGTAGTTTTGTGCCGATGCCCCAACGCTAATACATAGCGCTACGAGGGCTAAAAGTAGATGTCTCATAATGATATATGTTTTGGTTATCTCTTGCTTAAATCTCAACGCATCTCATCAATGATATATTGCGGATGTATAATATATAAATAGGTACAAAATTATAGACATTTTGTATATCGTTGCCATATAAAAACTTATGACAACTCAATAATGAGAATTTTGAGTGCGAGCTGTTTTGTTGGCAGAAGAGATTAGATACAACGCTCGGTGAATTTCTTGACGATGGGCTGTACTTTGTAGTACTGCCCATTGACAAGATAATTCATTAGCGGTAGTAGATGATCTCTTATCACAACAAAGAACGACAAAATTCACTTTTTATTCAGCCTCATCCTTTTGTTTAGTGCGGCCTGCCGTTTACCACTCCACATCACTCTCATCGTATGATGGGCCAGTGAGGTCAGGAGTGGTAGTTGTTGACGTGCTACCAGGCTTAAAGGCCTCCGACATATATACCGTGGTTGTAGGGCCCTCGTCAAAGCCCCAAACAACCACCTTGTAACTCATCGTGCTATTTAGGTCGATGCCAAGGTCGGCATTTGTAAGGGTCTGTGTACCAACAAATGTGCGATTATCAATCTGCACGTCACACTCGGACAAGATAGCTCGGATAAGCTCTGTATCGTCGTTATAAGCATCCAGAACGTCGGCAGCCTCCACGGTGACGTAGTATGGGTCATCGTTGGTAGGCTCAACGGTGAACTCGATAGATCTCTTTGTCGTCGCGCCGAGAGTGATAGTAAAGGTATTTGCCGACGCCTCGGGTGCTACGGTGCGGAACTCGGCAGTGGCAACCGTGGCTGTCTGCTCGCCCTCGTCGTTCATGCCGAAGCAGTAAGCGACATACTCACTATCCCATGTGGCATCGTATATCTCATCGCTCTTGAGATTATACGACGCTTCACCCGAGCGCTGCTCATTCTGCATATAGTACTGCCATGGCTCTTCACACCCCATATCCTGGTACATCTCGGCTGTCTCCTGCCAGCCCTTAACCATATCATCAACGAATGTATCTGTGCCATCCCTATACCTCTCATCAAACTTCGCCTTGGTCATAATGCCAAGCACATACTCAACATCTGCCGATGGTTTAACCACGATATCGGCATTGTTCCACTCAATGTTCTCGACCTTAAGAGTGATTGTCGCCATCTCGGGTACGGGGTCTGGGTCTGGGTCAGGATCTGGATCTGGCTCCTCACTCTGTTTGGCAGCCTGCCTGACCACAACTTCGATACTCTCACCAGAGTAGGTAAGCACAATCTTCGTATCGCGGGCCTCACCCTCATTCTGGGCAACTGTAAATTTGCACTCCTCATAGTTGGTAGCACCAATCGTCACCCACTCTGCACTACACTCTACCTGTGGAGGCTGGGCGGCTGAACTACGACTCTCTTCGCGCCACTCAATAGAGTAACATATCGTCCCATCGCCACCCTCAGCCTCAAACGACATCTCGGTAGCAGACCTGAGGGTGAAGATAGCCTTGGTCACTGGTGATGGCGCCATCTCGCACGCCACGAATGATAGTGTGCAAAGCGTAAACAGTGTAAATAGCTTTTTCATGGTTTATGGTTACTAATATATATAAGGTATATGGTTATCGCGTTGGCGAGATAACAAAAGCAAAGATAATAGTTTATGCGCAACTATTATCACCTCACCACAAAAAAACTATTACAAAAGTGTAACAATTAGGCATGAGACGAGGTATTAAGGGTGAGTTAGTATTGCCGTAGGTGCACTGCTGATGAGAGTAAAATGTTTGACACCCGCGCCAACTGAAAGCGTTATACGCCCCTTCCGATAACTCCTTTGAGGAGTGCTATGCCCTCACGAAGGGCACGAAGGCGGAAGAGTGCCGCCAAAGCGAGATAGATGGTAGCCGCCACCACAATATCGATAGCGAGGTGCACGGCAACATGCAGATGCACGATGTGTGAATTTAGAATATACAACGCCCCAAACATCACGGAGGCTATAAGTAGTGATGGCAACAGCACCCTCACCACACACCACATATCAAGGTCTATGCGACGACATGCCACTACTCCGTTCATCACAAACTCCACAACACCCATTGCCGCCATGCCCCACGCCACAGCCTCAATGCTACGCGGTATGGTATAAACGAGCACAAGGGTCATTATCAGACGCTTGGCAATCTCCAATCGTAGTATCACACGCCCGTCGCTCACAACCTTGAGGATGTTATACGACACCACAGCCAAGGGGTATGTCAAGCCCGACAAGGCGAGTATCTCGAAGTAGGGCACTGTGGGCATCCACTTTGCACCAAGAAGGAGGTAGAACATCTCGGGGGCAATGGCAACGAAGATGAGCATCGCGGGAAATATCACAAATGCTAACATGCGCATAATACGCATGTAGCCCTCGCTCAGCTCCGCGCGGTTGTCCGCCATGCGCGAGAGTGCTGGATAAGTGACGCCCTGCACCGCCTGTATGGTGGAGAGCACGGGGAGGTCCTTGAGCTTCTGCGCCTGCGAGTAGTAACCCAACGATGCCGTAGAGTAGACCTTGCCTATGAAGAGTTGCGCTACGTTATTATATATGGATGCCACGAGGTCCGTAACGAGAAGGCGCAGGCTGAAGGGAGCCATCGCGCGTAGTGCTCTCATAGATGGTCGCTGAGAACTATGCCAGCGACGCACGACCCAGAATGCCACAGCCTTGATGCCCATCATAAGCAGACGCTGCGCCACCAACGACCATATACCGCAGCCAAGAAATGCCATGACAATGGCGACAACACCACTGATGAGCGATGCCGAGAATACGATTTGTGATAGTAGCTTGAAGCGTAGCTCGCGTGTGAACATAGCAGTCTGCACCACGCAGAGCGAGTTAATGGGGAGTAATAGGAAGAGTACGGGAGCAATATCTGCGATTACGGGCTGCTCATAGAGCCTCGCAATGGGTGTCGCCAAGGCTACAAGCACGCCATAGAGGATGACAGAGGTCACGACGTTGAATGATAACACCGAGCTATACTCCTCGTCGGTAGGTTCCGCCTTGCGGATGAGAGCCTGCGAGAAGCCACTGTCGACGATGGTGAGTGCCACGGAGCAGAAGAAGGTCATGATGGCCATAACACCGAAGTCCTCGGGCATAAGTTCACGCGCAACGATGATGCTGACAACCATCTGTATCAACATTGTCAGGAGCTTCTCCGAGAAGCTCCACGCCACACCCGATGCAACCTTATGCTCCAGCTTTGCCATAAGACGAAAAATGGGCAATCAGGAATTAGCCACCAACAACAAAACACCCCCTCTATTGCTAATTTCTAACTGCTAATTACTAATTTCCAATTATTTAGTAAAATACTCGACGGCGAGACGATAGGACTCCATGCCGAAGCCCATGATTGTGCCCTTGGCTACGGGAGCTATCATTGAGTGGTGGCGGAACTCCTCGCGTGCAAGTATCGACGAGATATGCACCTCGACTACAGGTACAGCTATGGCGGCTATGGCATCGCGTATAACCACCGAGGTGTGGGTATACCCACCAGCATTGAGGATAACGCCGTCGTAGCTACCCTCGGCACGCTGCAAGGCATCGACAATCTCGCCCTCGACATTGGACTGATAGTAGTCGATGACATGTTCCGAGTAACGAGCGCGAAGAGCCTCGAGGGTATCCTCGAAGCTCTCACGACCGTATATCTCTGGTTGGCGACGCCCCAAGAGATTGAGGTTCGCCCCGTTGACAATCAAGATTTTCATCGCAAAATGCGTTAATTAGCGCAAACAATTTATCGCTTACGATATTAGGTACAAGGCTGTTTTATCGTTAGAAGGCATTAGATACAACGCTCGGCAAATTTCAAAGCGATGGGCTGTACTTGACGTACCGCCCATTGCTTCTGAAAATTCGTTAGCGGCAGTAGATGATGCCTTATCACGATAAAAATCACGATAAAAATAAAGATTAGTACTCCTTAGCCTCAGTCTCACCCCTCAACACACGCAACGCATTCTCCGCCAACGACTGAAGTTCGTTCTCACCAGGATAAACCTTGATAGGAGCAATGAACTTACAGTAGTCGATGATGATGTCGTTCACGCAGTCGTTCCAGGCGATACCGCCAGTGAGGAGGATAGCATCCACACGACCCTTGAGCACTACGGCCATCTCACCCACCCACTTGGCGATGGTGTAAGACATGGCGTCGAGCATGAAGCGTGCCTCGGCGTCGCCATTAGCGGCACGCACCTCGTTGAGTTCCTGTACAGAGTTGCAGTTGACGTGGTCAACAAGGCCACCCTTACCTGCTAGCATCTTCTTAATCTCGGCCTTGTCGTACTGGCCAGAGAAGCAGAGGTCTACAAGGTCACCAGCAGGAAGAGTACCTGCGCGCTCTGGTGCTATTGGGCCGTCGCCATCGAGGGCGTTGTTTGTATCTATGACACGACCCTTCTCGTGAGCCGACACCGAGATACCGCCACCCATGTGGACAACGATAAGGTTAAGGTCCTCGTACTTCTCACCCTCCTCCTTGGCATAGCGACGAGCGATAGCCTTCTGGTTGAGAGCGTGGAAGATAGAGCGACGAGGCATAGACTTAAGGCCACTCACGCGTGCCATATCCTGCAACTCGTCAACAACAACAGGGTCGGCGATATAAGCCTCGACACCTGCCTGGTCGGCAATCTTGCGTGCTATGAGTGCACCGAGGTTGCTGGCGTGCTGGCGCTTGGGTGCCGAGAGGTCGGCAATCATAGCCTCGTTAACGCGGTATACGCCACTCTCAATGGGGCGCATAAGACCACCACGACCAATCACAGCGTTTAGCTCCTCGAGCTTGATGCCATCGCCCTTCAAGGCATCGAGGATAATCTCAAGACGCCACTCAAGCTGGTCCGACACCGATGCGAAGCGTGCTATCTCCTCGGCAGTGTGGCGCAAGGTGAGGGTCTTCACCTGCTCCATGTCGCGGAACAACGCCACCTTCGTAGATGTCGAGCCAGGGTTAATGGTTAATATGTTATAAGTCATCTTTATGGTTTTTAATAGTTCGTTAACGGTTGTTTATTTCGCCGACAAGCAAGCCAAAGCGATAGAGTACAACTTGGTCTTTGTTGAGTCACCACGCGATGTCAACACGCAAGGAGCCATAGGACCAGCAACCATAGCAGCAAGCTCGGCACCACCAAACTTCGAGCAAGCCTTGAAGAAGACGTTACCAGACTCGAGGTTAGGGAAGAGCAAGCAATCAGCATCACCAGCAACAGGGCCTGTGAGCTTCTTAATCTTAACGCTCTCCTCGTCGATAGCTACGTCGAGTGCCAAAGGACCCTGGAACTGAGCATTACCAAGCTCACCAGCCTGACCGAGGTCAGAGAGCTCCTTAGCCTCTACCGAGCTGACCACCTTTGGTAGGAGCTGCTCGCTGGGGGCGATAAGGGCAACCTTAGGATTCTCGATACCGAGGTTGTTGGCAGTGTTGATAAGGTACTTTGCAATCTGCTTCTTCTGCTCCAAGGTGGGGCATGGGAGAACTGCCACGTCACTCACTACGAGGAGCTTGTGGTATGCAGGAACCTCCAATACGGTAACGTGGCTCAAGGTAGTGCCTGCGGGCAACAAACCCCACTCCTTATTAAGGATACCACGCATGTACTTGTCGGTAGGCACAACACCCTTCATCAATACGTCGTACTCGCCGTTGTGAACAGCCTTGACAGCAATCTCAACAGCCTTAACATCCTCAGACTCTGCGATGATGGTATACTGGCTCATATCTACGCCCTCAGCCTCGCAAGACTTCTTAATCTCCTCGGGGTCGCCAACGAGGGTAACCTCTGCAAGACCCGCCTTGATAGCCATATCGGTAGCGCCGATAGAGTGGGTATCCTGGCCGTAAGCCACAATCATCTTCTTCTTGCCACGAGCAACGGCCGCAGCAACAATCTCATCCAAATGCTTAATCATATAGTTTTAGGTTTTAGTTTGTTAATTCCACTATTTTGTAAGTCTGTATGTATCCTTGGCAATCACGAGTTCCTCATCGGTGCAGATGACAGCAGCCTTAACGCGTGACGCATCGGTAGTTATGACGTAGTCGGTGCCACGCTTGCCACGGTTGCGTACCGCATCAAACTCTATGCCCATAAACTCCATGTCGCGGAGCACATACTCGCGCAACTCTGGAGAGTTCTCACCAACACCGCCAGTGAAGACTACGAGGTCGAGACCACCCATCTCGGCAGCATACTCACCGACATACTTCTTGATGCGGTTGAAGTACATGTCGCGAGCCATGATAGCGCGCTCGTTACCCTCGTCGTAGGCAGCGTCGATATCGCGCATATCGCTCGAGATACCCGTTAAGCCCTGAACACCCGACTTCTTGTTGAGCATGGTGTCGAGCTCCTTGTACGACATTCCCTCCTTCTCGGCAACGTATGTAGCAGCGCTCACGTCCATAGAGCCTGCGCGTGTACCCATCACCAAGCCATCGAGAGGTGTGAAGCCCATTGATGTATCGAACGACTTACCATTCTTAACAGCCGTTACCGAAGCGCCATTACCGATGTGGCAAGTTACAATCTTCGAGTTCTCGAAGTCGAGGCCGAACATCTCGGCACCTACGCGAGCAACGAACTTATGGCTGGTGCCGTGGAAGCCGTACTTACGAACGCGATACTTCTCGTAGTACTCGTAAGGGATGGCGTACATGTAGTTGATTGCGGGGATAGTGTGGTGGAATGAGGTGTCGAATACTGCCACCTGCTTGATACCTGGAAGCACCTTTTCCATAGAGAGTATACCCTCGAGGTTGGCTGGGTTGTGCAGTGGGGCGATAGAGTACAACGACTCAATCTTTGCCTTTACCTCCTCGTCAACGAGGCAGCTGTCGTGGAAGAACTCACCACCGTGAGCCACACGGTGACCCGCAGCCTTAAGCTCGTCGAGCGACTTGATTACGCCATGCTCGGCATGAGTTAGGGCGTCGAGCACAAGGCGAATACCTGTTGTATGGTCAGGAATAGGACAGTGCATTTCAAACTTATCCTTACCCTGAGGCTTGTGAGTCAGGTCACCCTCAGCCAAACCGATACGTTCCACCAAGCCCTTGGCGAGGAGCTTCTGCTCTGCATCGTTCACATCAAGCACCTGGTACTTGATTGACGAGCTACCGCAATTGAGTACAAGAATTACCATCTGTGTAGTGTTTTATAGTTTGTTGTTGTTATTGACGTTCACACGAGGTCTTTGAAAAACGTAACAAAGTTAATAAAAATCGGGGGACTTTCCAATAATTTTCAAACTTTTTTAATTCCCCGCCCTTTTCGTCCCGAAACAGGTACAATATTTATAGCCATACCCGCTATATTTATGCCCTTTTACACATTTGACATTTCATCCAATTTTAGCATTTATCACCACACGCGGAATAGGCAACCAAACAAATAAATAGTCGCCAAGCGGCGGATATTAAAAAAGATTTATTATATTTGCACAATTATATGCGCTACGCGCGCGCAAAATCAACCTTAAAACAAGTGAGCGATGGCTACTGAAAAGATCAACCTTACGGCTCCCGCGGAGCCTGTCGGCAACAACGCCGAAGATACGCAGACGACTACTACATGTGCCACAGAGGTGGCAGCATATCAGAGACCCCTCGAGGAGTCTACACCATCAATGAGCGAGACATTCGCCGAGGAGGAGGCAGCCCTCGCTGCCGATGCCGCAGGCCTCGAGATTGGTGAGGAGACCGCCGAGGAGCAGGAGGCAGCACCCGTTGCTGGCGACGACCTATCGAACATGAGCGAGAGCGAGCTTGTTGCCCTCTTCGCCCAGAAGATTGAGTCGGAGCCCGTACAGACGCTTCGTCCCGTAGTCGAGGCCATCAAGATAGCACTATACAAGCAGCACCGCGCCCGCGTAGATGCCGAGCGTAAGGCATTCATCGAGGCGGGTGGCGATGCCGAGGCATTCGTAGCCACACCCGATGCCGACGAGCAGCGCTTCAAGGAGCTCTTCGCCATCTACCGCGAGGCTCGCGATAAGCATATCGCTATGATAGAGGCAGACAAGGAGCAGAACCTCAAGATAAAGCTTCAGATTATCGAGGAGCTCAAGGAGTTGATGAACTCGGACGAGACCATGAACACCACCTTCGCACGCTTCCGCGAGTTGCAGACAAAGTGGAAGGAGACTGGTTTGGTGCCACAGCAGAATGTCAAGGATTTGTGGGAGACATACAACCTCCATGTCGAGAACTTCTACAACTTCATCAAGATAAACAAGGAGCTCCGCGACCTCGACCTCAAGAAGAACTACGAGGTGAAGCTCGCGCTATGTGAGCAGGCCGAGGCATTGGCCCTCGAGAGTCAGATTGTGGAGGCATTCCGCAAGCTGCAGAAACTCCACGACGAGTGGCGCGAGACAGGTCCCGTAGCCATCGAGTTCAAGGAGTCGCTATGGGAGCGCTTCAAGGAGGCATCGAGCCGCATAAACAAGCGTCACCAGGAGCACTTCGAGAGTCTCAAGGCCGAGCAGACCAAGAATCTCGCCCTCAAGAGCGAGCTTTGCGAGAAGGCCGAGGCACTCCTTTCACAGCCACTCCTCTCGCGCAAGGATTGGAACAAGGCGGGTGACGAGCTTCTCGAAATACAGAAGGTGTGGAAGACTATTGGCTATGCGCCCAAGAAGGACAACAACCGCATATACGAGCGTTTCCGCGCTGCGTGCGACAAGTTCTTCGAGCTTAAGCGCGAGTACTACGCAGGTCAGAAGAGCGAGATGGAGCAGAACCTACTCGCGAAGCAGGAGTTATGCGCACAGGCCGAGGCTCTCGCCATGTCGGAGGATTGGAAGCACGCCACCGACGAGCTTATCTCGTTGCAGGCAAAGTGGAAGCAGACAGGCGCCGTAGCACGCCGCCACTCGGATGCTATATGGAAGCGTTTCCGTGCCGCCTGCGACAAGTTCTTCGAGCGTAAGGCAGCCCACTTCTCAACCGTTGACAATGAGTATGAGAACAACCTTAAGCTCAAGCAGGCACTCCTCGAGGAGATGCGCGCTGCCGACATCAAGGCTGGCGGCTTCGACCTCGTCAAGGAGTTCCAGCGCCGCTGGAGTCAGATAGGCTTCGTGCCCATCAAGCACAAGGATGCCTTGCAGAAGGAGTACAAGGCCGTTGTAGATGCCATGTTCACCACGCTACGCTCATCGGAGCGCGACCGCTCGATGAACCGCTTCAAGGAGCGCGTATCGGGCATGAAGGGTGGCAACCAGCTACGCAACGAGCGCGAGAAACTTTACAACAAGATTCGCCAGATGGAGCAGGACATCGCCCTCTTGGAGAACAACATTGGCTTCTTCTCGAAGTCGAAGAATGCCGAGGCCCTTATCGCCGATGTGCGCGAGAAGATAGAGCGTTCGAAGCGCGAGATGGCAGAGCTTATCGAGAAGGTAAAGCTCATCGACCAGGAGGAGGCGAAGCAGCATGGTGAAGCATAGCACTACTACCCCACTATTTTGAGAAATTAGAAAAAACGATAAGTCATGAAACTATCTAAACCAAAGTACATTTTCGTTACGGGAGGTGTTGCCTCATCGCTTGGTAAGGGTATCATCTCGGCATCTATTGCTCGACTTTTGCAGGCACGCGGCTATGCTGTGACAATCCAGAAGCTCGACCCATATATCAATGTCGACCCCGGCACGCTAAACCCATACGAGCATGGCGAGTGCTACGTTACGGAGGATGGCACCGAGACCGACCTCGACCTCGGCCACTACGAGCGCTTCACATCGATACAGACTACGAAGAACAACAATGTCACCACGGGTAAGATATACCAGTGCGTCATAGACAAGGAGCGCAGCGGCGAGTTTTTGGGCAAGACCGTGCAGGTAATCCCACATATCACCGACGAGATTAAGCGTCGTGTGCAGTTGTTGGGCGCGACAAAGAAGTACGACGTCATCATCACCGAGATTGGTGGTACGGTAGGCGATATCGAGTCGTTGCCATTCATCGAGTCGGTACGTCAGCTACGCTATCAGCTCGGCTACCAGAATACCGTACTCGTACACCTCACGCTCATCCCCTACATGGCAGCATCGGGTGAGCTTAAGACAAAGCCTACGCAGCACTCCGTGAAGGAGCTTCTGTCGTATGGTCTTCAGCCCGACATCCTCGTGCTACGCTCGGAACACGACCTAAACCAGGATATACGCCGCAAGGTGGCACTCTTCTGCAACGTTACGCCCGAGGCCGTTGTACAGTCTATCGACGTGCCAACAATCTACGAAGTGCCACTACGCATGCACGAGCAGAACCTCGACGGCGTACTCCTCGAGAAGCTCGGCTTGGAGTCTACACAGGAGCCTAACATGGCAGAGTGGAAGGCATTTGTAGAGCGCATCAAGAACCCAAAGAGTCTGGTAAATATTGCTCTTGTAGGTAAGTATACGGAGCTTCCCGACGCATATAAGTCTATCAGCGAGTCGTTTATCCATGCAGGTGCCGTCAACGAGGTGAAGGTCAAGCTTCACTACATCAACTCAGAGCGTCTGACCATCGACAATGTGAGCGAGCAGCTTGGCAAGATGTCGGCCATCATGGTAGCACCAGGCTTCGGCAACCGCGGTATCGAGGGCAAGCTCGTAGCTGTACGCTATGCACGCGAGAACAATGTTCCCTTCTTCGGTATATGTCTCGGCATGCAGTGTGCCGTCATAGAGTTCGCACGCAACGTCCTCGGCTGGGCAGATGCCAACTCGAGCGAGATGGCGCAGACGAAGCACCCCGTAATCGACCTTATGGAGGAGCAGAAGAAGGTTACGGCCAAGGGTGGCACGATGCGTCTTGGTGGCTACCCATGTCAGCTTGCTAAGGGCTCACGCGTGGAGGAGGCATACGGCACACAGTCTATCGTTGAGCGCCACCGCCACCGCTACGAGTTCAACAGCACGTTCCTCGCCGACTTCGAGGCTGCTGGCATGAAGGCCGTAGGTCACAACCCCGACACCAACCTTGTGGAGGTTGTCGAGATACCTACGCACCGCTGGTTTGTAGGTACGCAGTACCACCCCGAGTACCACTCGACAGCAGCAAATCCTCATCCATTGTTCGTACGTTTTGTCCAAGAGGCGCTCAAATATCGCGATGAGAACAACAAATAGTGAAAATTAGCATTACTTTGCAACGCAAAAACAGATTAAGAGAAAAATAGAATTTTTAGATGGACAAGAAAACGATTATTGGCTTGGTGCTTATGGTAGCCGTCTTTGTGGGCTACTCGTTCTACATGAGCAACGAGCAGGAGAAGGTTGCTGAGAAGCAACGTGCCTACGACGCCAAGAAGAGAGAGCTTGCCGAGCAGCGAGCCGCCGCCGAGGCGTCCTACAAGCAGCAGCAGGAGCAGCTCACCGAGGAGCAGAAGGCACAACGCAAAGCACAGGCCGAGGCCGAGGCATTCAACGCAGAACTTTATCGTCATGGCGAGGTACTCACATCACGATATAATTTGGTAGACACGCTACCTATTGTTGTCGAGAACGACTTTATGACAGTTAGCTTCGACCGCATGGGTGGTAAGGTGTCGAGCGTCATCCTCAAGGATTATACACGCTATGCCAAGGGTGAGCGCACAGAGCTTGTAAACCTCATCAACCCTGGCTCGGCATACTTCGGTATTGACATACACCGCCACGGCCCAGAGCAGGATGCTATCAACACCAACGACTACCGCTTCGATAGTGAGGTGGTCGAGAATGAGGCAGGCCAGATTGAGAAGGTCATCATGACGCTTCCTATCGACACACTCGGTGGCAAGATTGAGTATGTATACTCCATCAACCACACGGGTAACCCCAGCAAGGACTACCTCGTAGGCTTCGACTTCCACAAGGAGAATATCACCCAGTACATGCAGCACGATAACGAGATTATCCTGCGCTGGCGTAACCAGTCTATGCACAACGAGAAGAGCTTCTCTAACGAGAGTTCAGCATCTACGGTTATGTTCTACGACCAGAAGGAGGACGAGAGTGACGAGATTGAGGCAGATGGTCATCGTGAGCACCACCGCAACCTCAGCTGGATTGCCCTCAAGCAGCAGTACTTCACATCGGCACTCTTGGCCAAGGATATCATCCACGCTGGCTTTGGCTTCAGCACAGCCAAGGATGAGAATAGCGGCTATGTCAAGGCCTATGACTCTCGCATCATCATTCCTCATGATGGTAAGAACGACTACTCGTTTGCATTCTACTATGGCCCCAACGACTATGACATCATGAGCGATGTTAGCTTTGCTGGCCGCGAGAACAACCTCGAGGAGATTATCCCTATGGGTGGTTGGTTCATCGGCTGGTTCAACCGCTACATCACCATTCCTATCTTCAACTGGCTCAGTGAGCATGGTGTGGGCTTCGGCCTTATAATCCTCATCCTCACCATCATCGTCAAGCTTATCATCCTACCTCTCACATATAAGAGCTATATGTCGACAGCTAAGATGCGTGCTATACGTCCCGAGATGGAGGAGATAAACAAGAAGTATCCAAAGCAGGAGGATGCCATGAAGAAGCAGCAAGCTATGATGGAGCTATACCGCAAGGCTGGCGTCAGCCCTATGGGTGGTTGCTTGCCACTACTCATCCAGATGCCTATCCTCTGGGCTATGTTCCGTTTCTTCCCTGCAAGTATCGAGCTTCGTGGCCAGAGTTTCCTCTGGGCAGACGACCTATCATCGTACGATAGCGTCCTCGAGTTGCCATTCAGCATACCATTCTATGGTAGCCATGTGAGCCTCTTCGCACTGCTCATGGCCATATCGCTCTTCGGCTACTCGTTCTACACCTATAAGCAGCAGGCAGCGACAACAGCAGGACAGCCAGGTGCTGGTGTGATGAAGTTTATGATGGTATACTTCATGCCTGTGATGATGCTCTTCTTCTTCAACAGCTACTCATCAGGCTTGTGCTACTACTACTTCCTATCACAGATACTTACGATGATTATCATGTACGCTATCCGTCGCTCAGTTAACGACGAGAAGGTGCGCGAACGCCTCTTGGCTAACGCCGCTAAGCCTCGCAAGAAGTCACGCTTCCAGGAGCGCTACGAGGAGGCCTTGCGCCAGCAGCAGGAGAATCTCAACCGCGAGCAGCGCCGTCAGCGCCATTAGTAGATAGCCTTAATAATAGGATAAGAGGAGAGTTGGTGATGGTTCGCCAACTCTCCTCTTATTACGTTATATGACAAAGGTACTGCGCTATATAACAAAGGAGGCTGACCTATGCGGCCAGCCTCCATAATGGCGTTATGTGTATAACTACTCCATGCAACGGCAGACAAGGTTACGGTCGCCGTAGCCATTGTCAATCTTCGTGACGTATGGGAAGAACTTATTCTCCACAATCCACTCTGCGGGGAATGCTGCCTCCTCGCGTGAGTATGGATGGTTCCACTCGCCAGCAAGCTCACGAGCAGTGTGTGGAGCATTCACGACAACGTTGTCAGCATTGCCCGATGCAGCAGCAGCCTCACACTCGCGCTTAATCTTGATAAGCGTCTCGATGAAGCGATCCATCTCGGCCTTTGACTCCGACTCGGTAGGCTCAACCATCAATGTCTCATGCACGGGGAACGAGAGTGTAGGAGCGTGGAAGCCATAGTCCATAAGGCGGTGAGCGATATCGCCACAGTCGATATTGTAGTCGTGCTTGAAGCGTGTGAGGTCAAGAATCATCTCGTGACCTACGCGGCCTGTCTCACCCGAGTAGTATGTCTTATACTCATCCTTCAATGCCGATGACATGTAGTTAGCATTTACGATAGCCAACTCCGTAGAGCGACGAAGGCCCTCGAAGCCGAGCATGCGGATGTAGCCGTATGTGATAGGTAGCAACATTGCCGAGCCCCATGGTGATGCCGATACTGCAGTGATACCCTCCTCGCCACCAGTCTCCATAAGCGAGTGTGTAGGCAAGAACTTAACCAAGTGCTCTGCAACGCATACTGGACCTACACCAGGGCCGCCACCGCCGTGAGGCATGGCGAAGGTCTTGTGGAGGTTGAGGTGGCAGACGTCAGCACCGATATAACCAGGGTTAGTGAGACCCACCTGTGCGTTCATATTGGCGCCATCCATATATACCTGACCACCAGCATCGTGTACAGCATCTACGATATCGCGGATGCGGCTCTCGAAGACACCGTGAGTCGAAGGATATGTCACCATCAAGCCACATAGCTCCGATGCGTGCTCCTCGGCCTTCTTCTTAAGGTCGTCAACGTCGATATTTCCGTTCACGTCGCAAGCAACGGTCACAATCTTCATGCCCGCCATAGCTGCTGATGCAGGGTTAGTGCCGTGTGCCGATGATGGGATAAGGATGATATTACGATAGCCCTGACCGCGGCTCTGGTGGTAGGCGCGGATAATCATAAGACCTGTGTACTCACCTGCGGCACCAGAGTTAGGCTGTACGGTACAACCAGCGAAGCCTGTGATTGTAGCGAGGTAGCTCTCGAGGTTTGCGATAAGCTCACGGTAGCCTTCGGCCTGGTCAGCAGGCACGAATGGGTGTACGTTCTGGAAGCCAGCGAGTGATAGTGGCTGCATGAGCTGCGCTGCGTTGAGCTTCATGGTACATGAGCCGAGCGAGATCATCGAGTTCATAAGCGAGATATCGCGCAACTCGAGGCGCTTGATATAACGCATCATCTCGGTCTCGGTGCGGTAGGCGTTAAAGATATTCTCGGTGAAGAAGTCGCTCTTACGCGCTACGTTGTCGGCGATAACAGCCTCGGCACGCTTAACAGCCTTGGCCTTCTTGCCACGAGCCTCAGCGAAGATATCAACGACCATCTGCAACTCGGCGTCGGTAGTCACCTCGTCGAAGGCGATACGCACGCAGTCGTCCGTAGGATAGTAGAAGTTAACCTCGCGAGCAAGGGCGATATCAGAGATTACCGATGCCTCGGCCTCAACCTCGATGGTGTCGAATGTTGCCTTAGTGCGTACGGTGTAGCCCAAAGCCTCCAACGCCTGCTTAACGGTTACGGCTGCGGTGTGGGCGTTAAGTGCTGCACGCTGCAAGCCCTCCTTACCATTATATATACAGTAGAAGCCCACCATTGACGCCATGAGTGCCTGTGCGGTACAGATGTTAGATGTAGCCTTCTCACGCTTGATATGCTGCTCGCGCATCTGCAACGACATACGCAATGCCTTGTTGCCAAGACGGTCTACCGATACGCCGATGATACGGCCAGGCATCTGACGCTTGTACGCATCGCGTGTAGCCATGTAACCAGCGCTGGGACCACCAAAGCCCATAGGGCAACCAAGACGCTGTGTGGTACCTACGGCGATGTCGGCACCCCACTCTGCTGGGGACTTCAACACTGCCAACGACAAGAGGTCAGCAACAGCCGTAACGGTAGCGCCTGCCTCGTGAGCCTTTGCTGCGAAGGCCGCATAGTCGCATACCTCGCCATTAGCTGCTGGGAACTGAAGTATTGCACCAAACTCCTTACCTGTGAACTCATACGATGCGAAGTCGTCGCGGATAATCTCGATGCCGAATGGCTCCGAGCGTGTTACGAGCACATCGAAGGTCTGTGGGAAGATGTTCTCGTCGACGAAGATCTGGTTACGACCCTGCTTTACGGCCTCGCGTGAACGCATAGCGTACATCATGAGCATGGCCTCGGCAGCTGCTGTTGCCTCGTCCAAGAGCGAGCAGTTGGCAACCTCCATGCCCGTAAGCGAGAGGATAGCTGTCTGGTAGTTGAGCAATGCCTCAAGACGACCCTGCGATATCTCTGCCTGATATGGAGTGTATGAGGTGTACCATGCTGGGTTCTCGAAGACGTTGCGCGATACTACGGCGGGCACTACGTTAGGATAGTAGCCCATGCCGATAAACGAGCGGTATGTGTGGTTCTTGGCTGCAAGCTCGGCAATGTGAGCTGCATACTCATACTCGCTCAATGCCTCGGGAAGATCCAAAGCCTTCTTGAGGCGTATGTTTTGTGGTATAACCTGCTGCAATAGCTCCTCAACTGAAGCTACGCCGATTGTTGCAAGCATCTGCTGCAAATCATCCTTAGAGTTTAGACCTGTGTGTCGGTCTACAAAGCTGTCAAAGGTTTTCATTAGTTCTTTTAATTATTAGTTGTTTTTGGTTTTTTACATTGCTGTTTTATAGCAAACACCCAGATGGGTGGTTTTAGTATCTAAACGAGCTGCCACCGATAAACTCCCTAAGGAGCGAAGTTGGCGGTATCTCCGCGGGGTCGATGGGCACGAAGTTATCCAAGAACTTAAGCATACGCTTTGCCTCGGCATGTTCGGGTACGGTGTCAGGTACCTCACGCAGTATTGGTTCGGCAATGGCGCGAAGCACCGATATCTCGTAGAAGAGCGACGAGTTGAACATCACATCGGCATTCTCTTGGTAGGGGAATATGTGTCGCTCCTCACCACGGCGTACCGATGGCCACATCTCGAGTGTACGCTGTGCATTGTTGCCGCGCGTAGCATTGTCGCGGATGGTGCGACGAAGCATGCGGTTGTCGGTCGTGGGTATTCGCGAGTAGTTATCCATCGCTACCGATGTGAAGCACGATATGTATATCTTAAACTTAAGGCTCTCGTCGATGCCTGGTGTCAGGCGTGGGTTGAGGGCGTGGATGCCCTCCAATATGAGTATCGAGCGGTCGGTGAGCTGCAATGGTCGCTCGTGCCACTGTCGTCTGCCCGATATAAAGTCGTAGCGCGGTATCTCGACACTCTCGCCCGCTGCCAAGCGACGTAGGTGGTCGTTGAGTGTCGCGAGGTCTATGGCCTCCAATGCCTCGAAGTCGGGTTTGCCATCCTCATCCAGCGGGGTCTTATCTCTATCCACGAAGTAGTCATCGAGAGCTATGAGTACTGGGTCGAGGCCGAGCACGCGTAGCTGAACACCGAGGCGCTTCGAGAAGGTGGTCTTACCACTCGACGAGGGCCCCGAGATAAGTGCCATACGCACGCCACGCGAGGTATTAGCCTCGGCAATGCTACGGGCGATGCTCGCTATCTTATTTTCGTGGAAGGCCTCGGCAATCTTGATAAGCTCCGAGCTATCACCCTCCATAACTCTGCGATTAAGGTCGCCCACCGTAGGTACGCCCATGATATCTATCCACTGCTGGTACTCGTGGAAGATGTCGAACATCTTGTCGAGTTGCACATCCGTAGCCACAACATCGGGGTTTGTACGCGAGGGCATAGCAACGTATATACCATTGTAGTAACGCGCTATGTCGAACTTCGCAACGTATGCCGACGAGGGTGCTAAAGCGCCGTAGAAGTAGCCAGGCATATCGCCCAGGAAGTTCACCGTGCGGTATAGGTGTGGGCGTGTCTCGAGGAGCTCTATGCGGTCGTCGAAGCCATACTTATGGTACTCGGCAGCCACCTCCTCGGCAAGACGCTTCTCACGGCGTATGGGGAGTGCAAGCTCCACAATCTCATACATGCGCTGCTTGAGACGCTCGATATCCTTGTCATCAATCTGCCACTTATCGTCAAACTCGGCATAGAAGCCATCGCCCAACGAGTGGCGTATGCGCAGGCGGTGCTCCCCAAATAGCTCGGTTGTTGCCATCTGCAAGACAAACGAGAGGGTGCGCTGATATACGCGATAGCCCTCGTAGTGGCTCATGTCGATAAACTCTACGGTGACGGGCTTATATACCTTATAGCTCAAATCCTTATAGCGGTTGTTGACCCTCGCTGCCAGTATAGGTAGCTTACGCTCAAAGGCTATGGTGTTGAGAATATCGAGGAGCGACGCTCCCACAGCCACGCTCTCACGGCTGCCACTATTGACACATATTAGCTCTACGGTATTCATACTCTCTCCCTACTTTTTCTAAAAAGTTTGTGTAAAGATAGTAATTTTTTGTAACTTTGAAGCAAATAAACTAAATAAGTTATGAGAAAATTACTATTCATTTCCGCCCTTATTCTCTTTTTGGTGCCATGCGATGCTATCTGCCGCGCACCCAAGGGGCATCATCTATATGTTATCTCGACAAACGACATGCACTCCAACATAGATGATATGCCACGTCTTGCCACACTCGTCAAGGAGTATGAGGCTAAGGGCGAGGTGCTTCTCGTGGATGCTGGCGACCGTATCATAGGCAACGCCTATGTCGACGACGACTCACGCCCCGGGATGCCCATGATAGAGCTTATGAACGAGGTGGGCTACGATGTTGTAACCTTGGGCAACCACGAGTTCGACAAGGGTCCAGATGTGCTACGAAGCATGATAGACGGCTCGGAGTTCGAGTGGGTATGCGCCAATGTCAGGTCGCTCGATGGCAATATTGCGATAAAACCCTACAAGATAGTTCGATACAAGGGCGCAAAGATTGGCTTTGTAGGTGTTGTCACCACCGATATGGGAGGTCGCCCAGCGGGCAATAAGTCGTCGTACACGACCTTTGCCTTTACACCCGACCGCGAGACGGCATACCGCATGGGTGAGAGGGTCGACAACCGAAGCGACTTTCTGGTGCTACTATCACACATGGGTCTCGAGAGTGACCAGCGTTTAGCGGCCATGGACTCGGAGTACGACTGGATTGTTGGAGGCCATAGCCACGATGTGACGAATGGCGACTACGACGATACGCACATCAGCCAAAATCGCAAGGAGATACGCTATGTCACCATCGCCGACATGTACATCGAGCGTGGCGATGTGGAGTATGTCACATACACGCAGGTGAAGATTGCGGACTACAAGAAAGATGCTCACGTCGAGGCAATGGTCGAGGAGATTAAGGCGCGCGACCCAGAGCTTAACACCGTGGAGATGCGAATGTTGCAACCCGCCACACAGGATGGTGTTGCTAACTTCACGAACGAGGCGTTAGCAACATACCCCTACAACAATGGCTTCGTCCCAGAGGTATGCTTCTACCACTTTGGTGGCGTTCGACTATCGCATATCGACGCTGGCGAGGTGAAGCGCGTAACACTTCTCAACAACGACCCCTTTGTCTCGACAATATACATTGGCGAGATGACAACCGCGCAGATGCGCCGCTTCATTATCGACAAGTATAATAGCGGCACTGTGGAGCAGCCCGATAAGGAGTCGCACTACAACTACTTCCGCTCGACCGTGCCATACGAGATTGTTGTCAACGATGATATTTCAGCAAAGACGGGTAAGCGCGATGCTGTGGATGTCGTCTTCCCAACACTCGAAGAGGGGCGAATGTATCGCGTGGCGATGTGTAACTATATCGCTGAAAACTACATTGATGAACAGCTTGTCGAGGAGCAACTCGATGCCCTTGATACTACCGTGCGTATGGCTATGCTACGCCTTGCACGCGAGTACGGGATGGAGGGCTATACACCCGACAACGGCGTCTATCAGATGGAGCGTAAATAGCAATTGACCATGTTAGAGAATAGCTATCAAAGGGAGCTTATCGAGGCGGGATGCGACGAGGCGGGGCGCGGCTGTCTGGCAGGCTCGGTATTTGCCGCTGCGGTGATACTACCTCCCGACTTCTATCACCCCTTGCTCAACGACTCGAAGCAGATGACCGAGCGCCGTCGCGACCAGCTACGCGCCATCATCGAGCGCGAGGCATTAGCGTGGTCGGTGCAGGAGGTGACAGCCGAGCGTATAGATGTGATTAATATACTGAACGCCTCGATTGAGGGTATGAACCTTGCAATCAAGGCGTTGAGCGTCGCGCCCGAGTATATCGTCATCGACGGCAACCGCTTTCACACAGACCTTACAACACCTTGGCGCACGATAGTCAAGGGTGATGGCAAGTATGCCAATATAGCTGCAGCATCGGTGCTTGCCAAGACCCACCGCGACGAGTATATGATGCACCTTGCCGAGGAGTATCCGATGTATGGTTGGGCAAAGAATAAGGGATACCCCACGCGCGAGCATCGCTTGGCAATACGCGAGTATGGCCTGACGCCATACCATCGACTGTCGTTCAACTCATCACCTGAGCAGCTCGAACTATTTTAATGAAAGTTGGGATGGCTAATTTACCTTTAGCCATCCCAACTACCTCAAAATTGCTGCCACTATTTCTTAAAGATAAAGTACACTGCCAACACCAAGCAGGCAAAGCCCACAAAGTGGTTCCACTTCAACCCCTCGTGCATGAATATCACCATAAAGAGGGTGAAGACCACAAGCGACACTACCTCCTGAATAACCTTCAAGTGCCACAGTGTAAATGGGCCTCCCATAGCCTCGCTGCCTATGCGATTGGCAGGTACCTGGAAGCAGTACTCAAGGAGGGCTACTGCCCAGCTAATGAGGATGATGGCGATGATGCCATAGCGCTCCAACTTCGACTTAAAGGCGATGTGTCCATACCACGCCAAGGTCATAAAGATATTGGAGCATATAAGTAGTAGTATCGTTCCTATTCCGCGAGCTAACATAATATCACATATTGAAGATTTGGGCGCAAAGGTAATCAAAAATATCAATCACTGCTCCAGATGTGCGCAATAAATATAGGTAATCTCAACTAATTGTTTGGGTATCTCGCATTTTCGTTGTACATTTGCAGCGATTTTTGAAAAACTAAAACTATAACGAATAGATGAACAAGATTTTTGGTTTGACCGCTATGGGTATTTTTGCTGTGTCAACGATGGCCGCAGCTCAGGAGCCTGAGCAGCCATGGGTTGTTGACCGTTTCGATGACATCAAGGTTATTCGCTATGAGGTTCCTGGCTTCGAGAACCTTACAGCCAAGGAGAAGGAGTATGTATACTACCTATCCGAGGCAGCAAAGTGTGGCCGCGACATCCTCTTCGATCAGAACTTCAAGTATGGCATCGCCGTACGTCGTACACTCGAGACCATCTACACCTCGACTACCGAGCGTGAGGGTCAGGAGTTCGAGGCCTTCGAGAAGTATTTGAAGAAGGTGTGGTTTGCTAACGGCATCCACCACCACTACTCGAACGATAAGTTTACGCCCGAGTTCTCGGAGGAGTGGTTCCGCGCACAGCTCAACAAATATATCAACGACACCAATAGAGAGATTGATAACGAGCTTCTATGCCAAATCATCTTCGATAAGGAGCTCTACGCATCGCGCCTAAATCAGAAGGCTGGTGTCGATGTTATCACCGCCTCGGCAAACAACTACTACGAGGGTGTTAACCAGGAGGAGGTAGAGGCATTCTACGCCGCTATGGTAGCTGCCGACGAGGGCAACCCCGAGCCTATCTCGTATGGTCTTAACTCGAAGCTCGTGAAGAATGACAAGGGCGAAATCGAGGAGCGCGTATGGCATATTGGCGGCATGTACTCGCCAGCTATCGAGCAGATTGTATACTGGTTGGAGAAGGCACAGAAGGTGGCTAACCCCGTACAGCGCAAGTATATCAAGGAGCTTATCAAGTACTATCGCACTGGCGACCTCAAGTACTTCGATAGCTACAACATCCTCTGGGTCAAGGATACCGAGTCACACGTTGACTTTGTGAACGGCTTTATCGAGAGCTACGGCGATCCATTGGGTCGTAAGGCATCATGGGAGTCGGTCGTAAACTTCCGCGATGTTGAGGCTTGCAAGCGTACCGAGATTATCTCTAAGTATGCTCAGTGGTTCGAGGATAACGCTCCTATCAACCCCGCATATCGCAAGGAGGAGGTTAAGGGCGTATCGGCAAAGGTTATCACCGTGGCTATGCTCGGTGGCGACTGCTTCCCCGCAACAGCTATCGGCATCAACCTACCTAATGCCGACTGGATTCGCAAGGAGCATGGCTCGAAGTCGGTGACTATCGACAACATCACCTACGCCTACGACAAGGCGGCGCAGGGCAATGGCTTCGCCGATGAGTTTGTACTCCGCGCCGAGGACCGCGAGCGCATGGCCAAGTATGGCAAGCTCTCGGATGACCTCCACACCGACCTCCACGAGTGTCTCGGCCACGGCTCTGGCCAGCTTGCTCCAGGCACCAAGGGTGACGAGTTGCGCACCTACTCATCGACATTGGAGGAGGCTCGCGCAGACCTCTTCGCACTCTACTACTTGGGCGACGAGAAGCTTATCGAGATTGGTCTTATCCCTACGTTGGATGTAGCATGGGCACAGTACAGCAAGTATATCATGAACGGTATGCAGACACAGCTCTCGCGCATCGAGCTTGGCAAGGATGTCGAGGAGTCACACATGCGTAACCGCAAGCTCATCGCCGAGTGGTGCTACGAGAAGGGCAAGGCAGAGAACGTTATCGAGATTGTAGAGAAGGATGGCAAGCACTATGTTGTTGTCAACGACTTCGTACGCCTTCGCGAGCTCTTTGGCGAGCTTCTCGCAGAGGTGCAGCGCATCAAGTCGGAGGGTGACTACGAGGCTGGCAAGGCTCTTGTAGAGGACTACGCCGTTAAGGTAGAGCCTACATTCCACGCCGAGGTTATCGCTCGTAACAAGGCACTCAACATTGAGCCTTATGGTGGCTTCGTAAACCCCGAGTACACCCCTGTATACGACAAGAAGGGTCGCATCATCGACGTCGAGATTAGCTACCCCGCAGACTATGTTCAGCAGCACTTGGACTATGGTAAGAACTACTCGTTCCTTCCATCACTAAACTAATACATATAAATCACATTTAACTTAAACAATAGACGATTATGAAAGTAGCAATGAATAAGATGGTGAGCGTTGACTACAAGCTCACAGTGGACGGCGCTATTGCCGACCAGTCACAGCCAGGCCAGCCTTTGGAGTTTATCTACGGCATGGGCATGCTTCTCCCAAAGTTCGAGGAGGCTATCAAGGATAAGGAGCCAGGAGAGTCAGTAGCATTCACCCTTGAGGCAAAGGATGGCTACGGTGAGGTTATCGCCGAGGCTATCGTTGAGCTCCCCAAGACCGTATTTATGATGGACGGCAAGGTTGCCGAGGAGATTCTCTTCGTAGGTAGCCAGATTCCTATGTCGACAGCCGATGGTCAGCCTATGATGGGTGTCGTTAAGGAGGTTAAGGAGGAGAGCGTCGTTATGGACTTCAACCACCCTATGGCAGGCAAGACCCTTAACTTCGAGGTAACTGTTGTTGATGTTCGCGACACTACACCTGAGGACCTCAGCAAGTTTATGGGCGGCGGCTGCAGCTGCGGCGACTGTGGCGGTGGCTGCGGTGACCACGAGTGCGGCGAGGGTTGCGACTGCGGTGGTTGCAACTAATCATCCATACCAAATAAGCGAGGGGTGTCGATATTGCGTCGACACCCCTTTTTGTGTTAGTCGGATGAGCGCCACTACTTCATGGCCTCTGCCCAAGCGGTACTGCGCCACGCCTCCGCCGTCATGGGACAATCCTGCTCCTGAAGAATGTAGCACGAAAGCCCCGAGTACTCCTCGATAGGGATATAGGCATCATCCTCACCCGTAACAGTGAAGAATGTATCGGTATGTCCCTTGTAGATGACAACATCATCCAAGGCAGCATTGAAGCGCTCAAGTGTATCGCCTGTCGCCACCTGCTTAACATAGTCGCCGAGGTCGAAGTATAGGTGATAGGGGAAGTTATCGTAGGCCTGCACGCTGCAGACATCAACACTCTTGGCCTCTGCGTACACCTGCTTCATAACCTCTGCAAGGGCATCTATCTTGCTGCAATCAACAAGCGCAATGGTTCCTGCCGAGTCACGATAGTACTCCATATACGCCTCGCACACCTCCTTAAGTTTGTGGTCGGTGCGCTCGAAGAGCATAGGCAAAAAATCCTCATAGGGGAAGCCCGCACCCAAAATCTCGGTAGGCGATGCTATAATGTAGTCTGCAGCATTGCGCATATCATACAAACCCTCAACATTCCCCATAAAGCATGCGTCAAAGATTATATATTTGAAGCGTGTCTGGTCAAGAGCATCCACCAGGTCAGGAATCTCCATGCAATCATAGTCATCCTGGCCATAGAATAGCGGTCTGGCAACAGGCTCATTAGCACGACTATCCTCACCCAAGAGATAGACATCATAGAGGTCGGCAGGTACCCATCCGCCACCATGTGACGACATGATAAGCCCGTAGCTATCTGCTGGAGCCACCTCCTTCATGCGATTTATCACACCCGCCAAAAACTCCTTATCAACGGTAGATGTCGATGTGGGATACTCTTCGATTAGGCGCTGCTTTGCCATACCATCATCCATATATAGCTCCGTAAGACGTGTATAGTTGCCGCGGTCGTAGAAGATAAGTATGCGACCTATATCGGTGGGCACGTCGTAGTATGCTGTGATAATGCGCTGGAGATTAGAGTCCATAAACTCCGCAAGGCCATTATTGCCCTGCATGATAATCATCAGCGTATGGCTCTCGGTGAGGGGCTGCGGTGGCTGCTCATCTGGGGTTGGAGGCTTTGGCGCAGGCTCCTCTGTCGAGCAACCCACAATAAAGACAATGGCTGTCATCAGCAATACGACGCTATAAAATACTCTTTTCATGGTAGTAATATTACATTTATATAGGTATTAAAAATATCGTTAACCACATTCGACTACAAATGTAAAAACATTTTTTAATATTATCAATATAACCCAGAATAAAATTACTTTATAAATATTTTTGACTAATTTATAAATTAATTTATTATTCATTTTTATTCACATTTTATTTGGTGATTTAGTTTTTTTATATACCTTTGTTATGCAAAAAGAGAATAAATTAACAATAAAAAAAGCGATTTTTAAGTAGACAAAGCAATATACCTCAGTTTGGGGGATTTTGTATCAAATGCAAAAAACAAGAAAATCAATATAATAATGAGAATTGACAAAAATCAAAAAGAAGAAAAAACCATGAAATTTCAGATGATTACAAGAGGCCTAATAGCGGCATTAATGGTTTTCGCTATGGTAGGATGTAGCAATGAAGAGCCAGCACCTAAACCCGACAACCCAGCAGCAGAGGAGAAGGAGCCTACGGTGGCATTGGAGATTAGCGAGATTACAACGAATACAATATCCTTTACCATTGAGGCGACCGATGCCCAGAGCATCACCTATCTTATTGCAGAGGGTACGGCTGCTCCTGATGCGGCGAAGGTCCTTGCCGAGGGCGTTAAGGCCGAGAGTGACGAGATTACCTGCTCGGAGCTAAAACCCGATACCGACTACTCGATAGCTGTTGTGGCTGTAAATATCGAAAAGCAGGCATACGCCTCGACTGGTGCAAAGACCGAGGCTGAGGAGGTGCCAATGCCTGAGGTTACGGTATCGCTACGCGAGGGTAGCGTTGCGGAGCACTCGTTTAGCTTCTTCATCTCATCTACGGAGGCTGATGTATTGAAGTGGGTATGTATCGAGGATGGCTCGCGTGATGTGACAGCAGCGCAGGTAATTGCAAATGGTACAGCGGCAGAGGCAAATGTCGAGAGCGAGGTGGTGGTTGATAATCTTGAGCCTAATACATCGTATGCCGTATACGCCGCTGCTACGTGCGATATCGAGGGCTTCGAGCCAGTTATCTCGGAGAAACTCGTGATTAAAACAGCCGAGCCACAGCCAGTGGGTTACCACCTCTCGGATACTACTACGGCTACAGCCAACAAACTCAGTTCGTCGCTTGATAACTACTTCATCACCTTTACCGATGAGGCTAATGGCTACACGTTGCGTTGCGACTTCTATACTGCCATAGGTGACTATCTTCCTTCGGGCGAGTATACATTAGGTGAGGTTGCAGAGGGTGCGCTGAATAAGAGCTATACTACGTTTATGTTTACTCCTTCTGATAGTCAGATGACTCCATTTGAGCGTGGTAGCGTGACTGTAGAGGCTACGCCTAATGAGGAGACTCGTGAGGTGCAGTACTCGTTTAATGGACTACTCTACTTCTCTAACGGTGACTTCGTAACGATTGACTATAACGGCCTTGTAGAGGGCATTATGCTTCCTGAGCCTACTCCTGAGATACCAGGTGTTCCTGAGGGTGCAACGGTGTTCACTCCTGATATTGAGATTAAACAACCTGTACGTATACATACCGCATCCCTTGTGCCAGGTGAGTACTATATAAAGTTCTACGACAGTAATTGGAATGAGCTCGTGCTTGACATTATGCTTGACCCTGCGATATGTAACGATGGTAACGATGCTCTTCCTGCTGGTCGCTACACCATGGAGGATGGCACTATTGATAGTTATAGTAACGTTGCACTCTATAACCCATATTTTTCGGAGAACTTTACCGAGGCTGAACTTGTCGTAAGCGTAGAGGGTTTGGAGTA
>JAFVSV010000054.1 GCA_017503575.1 Alistipes sp.
AACACCTTGAAGAGCGATCAGGATGGTTTCAACCCTGTCTACATGATGCTTGATTCGGGTGCTCGAGGTTCAAAGGAGCAGATTCGTCAGCTCTCTGGTATGCGAGGCCTTATGGCGAAGCCCCAGAAGTCGGGTGTTGAGGGTGGTCAGCAGGTTATCGAGAACCCTATCTTGTCGAACTTTAAGGAGGGCCTTTCGGTGTTGGAGTACTTTATCTCTACGCACGGTGCTCGTAAGGGTTTGGCGGATACCGCTCTTAAGACTGCGGATGCAGGTTACTTGACACGTCGATTGGTTGACGTTGCACAGGATGTCATCATCAACGAGGAGGATTGCGGCACGTTGCGTGGTTTGACAGCTACGGCTATCAAGCGTAACGAGGACGTGGTGCAGACTCTCTACGATCGCATCCTTGGCCGCACAGCCTTGAACGATGTTATCAACCCAACAACGGGCGATATCATCTGCAAGGCAGGCGAGGAGATTACCGAGGAGATTGCCGAGGCTATCGAGAAGTCGCCTATCGAGTCAGTAGAGATTCGTTCGGTGCTCACTTGTGAGGCGCGCCGTGGCGTATGTGCTAAGTGCTATGGCCGTAACCTTGCCACTGCCCGCATGGTACAGAAGGGCGAGGTTGTTGGTGTCATCGCAGCACAGTCTATCGGTGAGCCAGGTACGCAGCTTACCCTCCGTACGTTCCACGTCGGTGGTGTTGCGGGTGGCTCAGCTGTCGAGACTAACGTGGTATCTAAGTATGAGGGTCGCCTTGAGATTGATGACTTGCGTACTATCAAGGGTAAGAACGCTGCGGGCGAGTCTATCGACATCGTTATGTCGCGCCAGTCGGAGTTCCGTATCGTTGATCCAAAGACCGAGATTACGCTATATACCCACGCCTTGCCTTATGGTGCAACCCTCTTCATGAAGGATGGTGCCGATGTTAAGAAGGGTGATATGATCTGCGAGTGGGATCCATATAACGCCGTTATCATCGCCGAGTCTGAGGGTAAGGTTGCTTATGAGAGCATCATCGAGGGTGTCACCTACCGTGAGGAGCGTGACGAGCAGACAGGTCTTTCGGAGCGCGTTGTTATCGAGTCTAAGGATAAGACAAAGAACCCTGTAATTAAGATTGTTAACCGCGATGGTGACGAGATAAAGTCATACAACTTACCAGTATCGGCACATATCATGTTTAAGGATAAGGCGAGCATCAAGGCTGGCGATATCCTCATCAAGATTCCTCGTGCCGTAGGTAAGACAGGTGGCGATATCACCGGTGGTCTTCCACGAGTTACCGAGTTGTTCGAGGCTCGTAACCCATCTAACCCAGCTATCGTATCGGAGATTGACGGTGAGGTAGCGTTCGGTAAGATTAAGCGTGGTAACCGCGAGATTATCATCACCTCGAAGGATGGCGACCAGAAGAAGTACCTTGTGCCATTGTCACGACAGATTATCGTTCAGGAGAACGACTATGTTCGTGCGGGTATGGCGTTGTCGGATGGTGCTATTACGCCAAGCGATATCTTGCGTATCCTCGGTCCTACCAAGGTTCAGGAGTATATCGTGAACGAGGTTCAGGAGGTATACCGCATGCAGGGTGTGAAGATTAACGATAAGCACTTTGAGGTTATCGTTCGCCAGATGATGTCGAAGGTTCAGATTGAGGATCCAGGTGACACACGCTTCTTCGAGGACCAGGTTGTCGATAAGTGGGAGTTCATGGATGTCAACGACGAGCTCTACGATAAGGTTGTTGTCACTAATGCTGGTGATTCGCAGAATGTTCAGGCAGGTCAGATCATCTCTATGCGTAAGCTTCGTGATGAGAACTCTGCCCTCAAGCGCCGCGATATGGCATTGGTTGAGGTACGTCCTATCGTTCCAGCAACGTCTAACCAGGTACTTCAGGGTATCACGCGTGCAGCGTTGCAGACCTCGAGCTTCATCTCGGCAGCATCGTTCCAGGAGACTACCAAGGTACTTAACGAGGCGGCTATCCAGGCTAAGTCTGACGACCTTGTTAACCTTAAGGAGAACGTTATTACCGGTAATCCTATCCCAGGCGGTACTGGTTTGCGCGACTACGAGGATCTCATTGTCGGCCTCAAGGCAGACATGGAGTAATCCACAAAATAGTGTTTACTACCCCTCGATGGCATGGCTGTCGAGGGGTTTTTGTTTGGCGAGCTTTGCTCCTGGCCTCCTAAGCGCAGCGCCCTGCCAAGCAGGCTTTGCCTGCGCCCGATTAAGCGAAGCGCCCAGCCACGCCTGCCCGCGGATGCAATTCTTCGCAATGACGTGTTAATGCGGGGTGCGGGTAATATGGGTAAAATTGGTAGTGGTGGGTAGAACAGTACGCCGGTGAGCACTCTGGGTATAGATGAAAGCTACACAGTTCTACCCAGAAATTACCCAGTCCTACCCAACCCATTGCTCTCTGCTAATTGCTAATTTCTAATTGAAGGACAACGCCCCCCCCAAAAGCCAAGCGCCCCAAGCCCCCCCCGTGATGCGGGTTTATAAAAGTATACCCACAATCGCAGAGTGTATAAATAGAAAATCACCTCTTTGCGTGCCTCAATTTTCGTTGAAAAAGAACCGCTTTTTGTTTTGTGATTGGTGTTATTTTTTATACCTTTGTATGAGCTATCAACCCAAATATGCTAATATATAGAGCCGATGATTGCAACATCCTGATTATCATAATGCTGTGATTTTGGTAGTTCTATGTTAAGTATGTGTTAGGTTGGCTGTAATGATACAACTATTTTATAAATAACATTTTTAACCCTATTACAAACAATTATGAAAGCAAGATTTTTAGCTTTAGCTGCCTTGGTGCTTGGATTGGCATCATGTCAGCAGGATGTCGACACTGTTGCCCCAGTGGGTGGCGAGGTTGACTTCCAGCTCTCTGTTGCTGCTCCCGAGCTCGTTGGCACGCGTGCTGGCGAGAATGGCGCGGCCGACACGCAGAACGCTCTTGATAGCGCATTTGGTGCTATCGACTATTTGCAGGGTGGAACTGCACAGGATGATCTTCGTACCGACTGGAGCGACGTTAACCTCCGTTACACTTTGGAGGTTTACGACAAGGCTGACAGCTACGTCGGTGCTGTCCCTGTTAAGGACCGTCAGGTGATTATCGTTGACGAGTACAAGCCTGTCGTTTTCGACCTTCGCTTGATTCCTAACCGCAACTACCACTTCGTAGTATTCGCTGACTTCGTACCTCAGGGGGTTACTGACGAGACACATACTTCAGCAATCGAGGCTCAGAGAAACATCGGCCTGCACCACATTATCGGCACGACATTGGCAGATATCAAGGTTAAAGAAGACGGCATCAACGACGAGTGCTCGGATGCCTACTTCGCTGCTAAGGATATCACTATCACCAACTCTGCTGCGCAGGATATCGTCTTGAAGCGTCCTTACGGTAAGGTTCGCGTTATCGCTACCGATCTCCACGAGCTTAACCTCAACGCTAATCCCGTAGCTGTTAAGGTTGAGTACACTACTACTCACCTTACGAACTTCAACGCTGTTACCGGTATTGCAACAGGTGACAAAAATAATAATGAGAAGGTATTTGTTTCTGAGTACAATGCAATCTATAAGGAGGTAGATAAGGGTGGCCTTGCCAACCACTTCTACACAGCTGATTACGATGCTCTTGAGGGTCACAAGTACACAACAGCTGATGGTAAGGTACGTCACACTCACATGACACTCTTCACCGACTACATCCTTGCATCGGCTGAGGGTCAGACTCCTTACCACTTCACAATGAAGGTATATGATAACGCTGCTATGACAAGCCTCATCAAGGAGACTGCATTCACTACTGATATCCCTGTTGAGCGTAACAAGCTCACTACCGTAATCGGTAACGTCCTCACTACTGCTACCGAGATAGAGGTACGCATCGACGATAACTTCGCTGGTGAGAACGAGGTTGATGCAGACATCAAGGATCAGCTTGAGGAGGCAGCAAAGTACAAGAACTATGTGATTGACCTCGATGGCGACCTTATTTGGGAGACAGGTGGTGCTCACGGCTCTACTCCACTTATCCCCGACGGCGCAGTTACAGAGACTCTTACTATCAATGGTAATGGCTACAAGGTAATTGCTACTGGTGCTGGTGTTGGTCCTATCCGCATGGCTAATGGTGGTAAGCTTATCTTCAACGATGTAACCCTTGTTGACCAGACTAAGTCATACGCTGAGAACGCATGGGAGTTTGGTTACCTTGAGGTTGCTGGTAACCTTGAGTTCAACGACTGCGTTATCGACAACACTATTGCTATCGATGGCGAGAAGGCAGTCTTCAACAACTGTACTTTCAACGATAAGGTGTTCGCTGGCACTGAGGGCCAGGAGTATGCTGCTTGGGTAAGCAATGGTGAGGTTGAGTTCAACGGCTGTAAGTTCAGCGGTGCACGCGGTATCAAGGTTCACGAGGCTTACGGTTCAGAGGTTGCTGAGGTTGTTGTTGACAACTGCCAGTTCAACAATCTTTCTAAGAAGCCAGGTATGGCTATCGGTACTGTAAATGCAGCTACAAAGATCGAGATTAAGAACTCAGTATTTAATAACTGCCAGCCAGGTGACCAGGGTCTATTCATGTATGAGACTGACACCAATGTTGCTACATTCGACTTTTCACAGACTAACAATACTGTAAATGCAGTTGTAACTACTCAGGAGTCTTTGGAGAAGCTCTTGAAGTCAGACCTCAAGGAGATTAACGTTACTTTGGAGGCTGATGCTTCTATCAATGTTCAGGATGCATACATCAAGTTGGGAGGTGCAAACACCGAGCGTATCATTATCGACGGTAAGAAGCTCGCTTCAGCATCTGCTACTGGCGCTGCTAAGGGTAACCACAAGCTTACACTCGCTACAACCTATTGGTCACGCCTTAACACCGTAAATCCTGATGCAGTTCTTGTTTTGAAGAACCTTGCTCTCACAAGTTCACAGGAGACAGGTACTTGGAACTCTTACGATGTTACCTTGAACTGTAACGTAGAGCTTGAGAACGTAGAGCTTCTTAAGGCCGTTGCATTCGATGGCGCTGGCAAGAGCGTAAAGGTTAAGAATGTGACTATCAAGGAGTCTCACGACTACTACGCAATGTGGATTGCAGCTGCAGGCCAGACTGTTGACGTTGAGAACCTCGTTATCGAGTCTGCAGGTCGTGGTATTAAGATTGACGATCAGTATGTTGACGATGCTGTTGCTAAGGTTACTTTGAACATTGATGGTTTGAAGGTTAAGTCTCAGAGCAAGGCTGCTATCATGGTTAAGAGCACAAAGGGTGCCGATATCAATATTAAGAATATCGACATCACAGAGGTTGCTGCTGATAACACCAACGCTGTTTGGGTTGATGAGGATGCAGCAGATTATGCTGCTTTGGTAAATGTTACTGGTGCTTCAATGGTTGTTGAGGGTCAGGAGGCACAGATTATCTCTACCAAGGAGTCTCTTAAGACAGCTCTTGAGGCAGCAGGTGCAGCAGGTGCAGGTAACACAACCCTTATCCTTGCTAAGGATGCTGAGATTGATATGACCGACGCTGAGTGGACTCCTATCTATGTTAATGGTTATAATGGTGCTGATATTGTTACCGTTGTCGGTAATGGAGCTACTCTTAAGGGTCTTACAGCTCCACTCTTTAAAGGTGGTTTTGCAGGTGGCTCTGGCATCGTAATCCGTGACCTTACAATCACTGAGTCTAATATTGTTAGCACAAGTACTCAGGGATCTGGCGCATTTATTGAGTGCGTAGATTCTATGGAGACTATTACTCTTGAGAATTGCCACTTTACAAACTCTTCAATTAGCGGTTCACGTACCGGTGGTCTTATCGGTTGGACTTCAGGCTATAGCAACGAGAACGATGGTCCTGTTAAGACTTATGTAACAATCAAGGATTGCTCTGTAATTAATGTAGATATCAATGCAACTGGTTCTGCTGCTGCTATCAATGGTCACGCTGGCGCAAGCGATTGGACTTACACAACTATTGAGAACTGTACTGTTAAGGATTGTAACATCAATTCTACTGACAGCGGTAGCTGGCGTACAGGTGTTGTTGTAGGTACTGCAAACGTTGGTGAGGTAACTATCAGCAACATCACTGAGAGCGGCAACACTCTTACTCAGACTGGCAAGACAGCTCCCGAGGGCGAAAAGCGTAACTACTACGGTCGTTTCGTTCCAGGTTCTACTGGTAAGCTCATTATTGACGGCGAGGAGGTTGTTATGATCAACACAGCAGAGAAGCTCGTAGAAGCTATTAATAACGCTAAGGCGGGTGACACAATCACTATCGCTGGCGACATCACACTTACAGAGAATGTTACTATACCTGCAGGTGTTACTTTCAATGGTAACGGTAAGCAGATTAATGGTACTCTTATTGCAGGTGGTGACATCGCTTTTGCTGGCCACACCAAGGTAACTGCATTTAGCGCAGGTTTTAGCGGCTATGAAATCACTATCGGTGAGGGTGCTTGCCTTGAGATTACTGGTGGTGGTCGTTCTACTATGGGCTATAACAATACTTTCAATATCACAGGTACTATTACTGATGCTGAGAGCGCAGATAAGGCAAATATTCAGCCTTCTTTGATTATGCCTGCTGGTATCTCTATTACAGGTGGCAATGGTCTTGAGCTCAATATCAAAGATGCGTATGTACAGATTGGTAGCACAACAAGTAAGAATAGCGCAGCCAACGGCACATTCACAATTAATATTGAGAACTCTATTGCTGAGTTTACCAATCAGCTTACTTTCTCTGAGCCTACAAGCGGAAAGAATCCTACTTTTAACCTAAATGTTAAGGATAGTGTTATTACAACTGCTGCAAAGCTCATCCTTGCAGCTCCAAATTGCAATATGGTTGTTGATAACTCTACTATTGATGTTAAGACATACTTCCGTAATAGCGGTAATGTTGAGCTGAAGAATGGTTCAGTATTGACTGGTAGCACTATTCAGTTTGGTGAGAATGGCGGTCACGATGGTAAGACTACTGTAGATGCATCTAAGTTTACAATTAATGCTTCATCTACTGGCCACGCTTACGATGGTAAGGGTACTGGCTCTATCACTCTTAAGAATGGTGCAGAAGTTAATGTTGATTACTACAAGGCCTTGACTATTAACAGTGATGCTACTAGCACCTTCACTGGTACAGAGGTATTGTAATCACCTGTATAACTTATTGACAAGTAGAATCCAATATTTTGCGCTCGGTCGATTGGCCGAGCGCTTTTTTATTGCCTACACCTCGACCTCAAAACGCCCTCCACAACCAAACACGCCCTCTGTGATGCGGGTATACAAAAGTATACCTGAAAGATGAAAGGGTAAAGATGAAAGATGGTCGATGTTACGGACAGCCCCCCCCTCAACACCCTGCCCCCCCAGTGATGCGGGTAACCTAAAAGATACCCGCGAGAGAGGGTAGAAGCGGTAACGTCCCCCTCCACCTGACCATGCCCCCATACGCCAAATAACGCCCTCCCCAGTGATGCGACTAACTAAAAAGATACCCGCGAGAGAGGTGAAGGAGTGATAACGCCCCCTCCCCCGAACATGCCCCCATACACCAAACGACGCCCTCCCCAGCGATGCGGGTAACTAAAAAGATACCCGCGAGAGAGGTGAAGGAGTGATAACGCCCCCTCCACCGAACATGCCCCCATACACCAAACGACGCCCTCCCTAGCGATGCGGGTATACAAAAGTATACCTACGAGCGGGCGGTTGAAAGAGCAGCGGGGAATGACTTGTTAGGGCGCTGGCTTATGTTATGAGGTATTTCAAGGCTTGGAGATTAATGATTTTTTCCTACCTTTGTGTATAGATAACGATTAATCAACCTTTATACTATCTATTACTATGGAAAGAAAGTGTCAAAACTGTGGCGCAACACTTGCCAGCGATGCGTCGAAATGTCATTCGTGTGGGGCAGTTGCAACCGCGTCATTTAACATCAATCAAAACAATGTATATAGCGTTGCCGGTGTTGCTCTTGCGTTATTGCTTGCTGTGCTATGCGTGGTAACAAACTTAGTGGACAGCTCAACATTTATCAACCGCTTATACACCACCGCCTTGGCGTGGAACATCCCTCTTGCTACCATCGCTCTTGTCGTCATAGGCTTTACCATTAGCATCCGCGAGAAGCAACCTCGATCTATGAGCCTATTGAGCGTCATACTCCTCGTTGTGGCATTCCTATTCAGCAACGTCAATAAGAACATGCTCCAAGATCACTTGAGCAACGCAGACAACTATGTCGACGTAGTCTCGGAGGGCATCAAGGATAATGCAGATAATATCATCGATTGGAAGAATAGTATTGAGAAAGCAGTCGTCGCGGCACAGCGAAATATGTATGATCACAATAGGCACAGTGACTATGACGATGAGTATTACTACTAAAATCGTCATCATCCCTACATAACATAAGGTAGCGATGCTATAAGGATTGCTTAGCGGTCATCAACCGCCCATAAAAAAGGAGCTGACTAATCCACTTAGCCAGCTCCTTTTGGTTTTATTCGGAAATTACAACTGTGGGCCAGCTGCAACCAATGCCTTACCCTCCTCGTTAGTGGTGAACTTGGCGAAGTTCTTAACGAAGCGACCAGCAAGGTCCTCAGCCTTCACGTTCCAATCCTCAACGTTAGCGTAGGTGTCGCGAGGATCCAAGATAGCTGAATCTACACCTGGCAACGCTGTTGGCACCTTGAAGTCGAAGATAGGAATCTGCTTTGTCTCTGCCTTGTCGATAGAGCCATCGAGGATAGCGTCGATGATACCACGAGTATCCTTGATTGAGATACGCTTGCCTGTACCGTTCCAACCAGTGTTCACGAGGTAAGCAGTAGCGCCTGATGCCTGCATACGCTTAACGAGCTCCTCACCATACTTTGTTGGGTGGAGTGAGAGGAATGCTGCGCCGAAGCATGCCGAGAAGGTAGGTGTAGGCTCGGTGATGCCTCGCTCGGTACCTGCCAACTTAGCAGTGAAGCCAGAGAGGAAGTAATACTTGGTCTGCTCTGGTGTGAGGATAGATACTGGAGGCAATACGCCGAAAGCATCTGCCGAGAGGAAGATAACCTTCTTTGCAGCAGGAGCCTTCGATACGGGCTTCACGATGTTGTTGATGTGGTAGATAGGATAAGATACACGAGTGTTCTCGGTAACTGACTTGTCAGTGAAGTCGATCTTGCCATTCTCATCAACAGTTACGTTCTCGAGCAAAGCGTCGCGGCGGATAGCGTTCCAGATGTCTGGCTCGTTCTCCTTTGAAAGGTTGATAACCTTTGCGTAGCAACCACCCTCGAAGTTGAATACACCGTCGTCATCCCAGCCGTGCTCGTCATCACCGATAAGCTGACGCTTAGGATCTGTCGAGAGGGTAGTCTTACCTGTACCTGAGAGGCCGAAGAAGATGGCTGTCTCGCCCTTCTCGTTCGTGTTTGCCGAGCAGTGCATAGATGCGATGCCCTTCAATGGAAGAAGATAGTTCATGTATGAGAACATACCCTTCTTCATCTCACCACCATACCATGTGTTGATGATAACCTGCATCTTCTCTGTGAGGTTGAAGACAACAGCAGTCTCAGAGTTAAGGCCAAGCTCCTTGTAGTTCTCAACCTTTGCCTTTGAGGCGTTGAGCACTACGAAGTCGGGCTCACCATAGTTTGCCAACTCCTCCTCGGTAGGACGGATGAACATGTTCTTCACGAAGTGTGCCTGCCATGCCACCTCCATGATGAAGCGGATCTTTAGGCGAGTGTTCTCGTTAGCACCGCAGAAGGTATCCATAACGTAGAGCTTCTTGTTTGAAAGCTCCTTGCCAGCAAGAGTCTTGAGCTCTGCCCATGTCTCCTTTGATACTGGCTTGTTGTCGTTCTTGTACTCGTCAGATGTCCACCAGATAGTGTCCTTGGTAGTCTCATCCATCACAAAGAACTTATCCTTAGGTGAACGGCCGGTGTAGACACCTGTCATTACGTTAACAGCACCCATCTCGGTAACAACACCCTTGTCAAAGCCTGCAAGGCCAGCCTTGGTCTCGTCCTCGAACAATGTCTCGTATGAAGGGTTATATACAACCTCCTTCACGTCGGTAATACCGTACTTTGATAAATCAATAGTTGCCATAGTTAATACCTATATTAATATTTTGTAATACTTCATTCGCACCTTTGCTGTCTGTGCCCGTACATGCGGTACATAGCATAAACGGTGCAAATGTACAAAATTATTTTGGTGTGTGAAAATTTTAACACACTTTTTTAATTTTTTTTATTAAATACACCACAATGAGGGGAATAGGGGACAGAGTATAGATGAATGTTGAAAGGTGGGTGATGAATGATTAGCCTTTTCAGAGAGTTTTCAAGGAGGATTCAGAGAGCTTCGGAGAGAGGCCATAATTTCCCCCCCCAACATCTCTCTGTTATCACTCTGTCTCAGTAGTCTGCACTTTGGGATGTGCCGCAGATGCGGCCTTATCTCGCGATTTTAATTTTTGATTAGAAGGTTGCAGATGTAGTGCATCGCAAAAGAAGAGGTCACGGGATAGTACACGAAGTACAGCCCGTGGCCTCTTACTCTTTGGGATGTGCCGCAGATGCGGCCTTATAATCGAAAAAATTTTTGATTTTAGTGGAGCAGATTTAGTCTATCGCAATAAGAAACCTCTTGGGATAGTACACGAAGTACAGCCCAAGAGGTTTTGTTTGGGATGGGCTAAAGATGCCCTATAAAATCGAAAATTACACCTCGGAGGTGAACTTGAAACGTATATCCTTGAAGTTCTCCTGCGCGAGCGCCAAGGCATAACTTGTGTCGGCGAGGAAGACGTCGCGGCCATGCTTGTCGATGGCCATATTAGTATGCTTACGTCGCTTGAAGTCGGAGAGCTGTGCTTCGTTATCGGACTCTATCCAGCACGCCTTATGTATGGATATGGGCTCCCAGCGACACTTCGCGCCGTACTCATGCTCCAAGCGATACTGTATAACCTCGAACTGAAGTGCTCCCACAGTACCGATAATCTTACGGCCATTAAGCGAGGAGGTGAAGAGTTGCGCAACGCCCTCGTCCATAAGCTGGTCGATACCCTTTGCAAGCTGCTTAAACTTCATAGGGTCGGCATTCTCGATATAGCGGAAGTGCTCGGGCGAGAATGATGGTATGCCAGTAAACTTGAGCTTCTCGCCCTCGGTGAAGGTGTCGCCAATCATAAATGTACCGGTATCGTGAAGACCTACGATATCGCCAGGGAAGGCCTCGTCGATAACCGACTTCTTCTCCGCCATGAAGGCCGTAGGAGAGGAGAACTTAAGCTGCTTGCCCGAGCGGACATGTAGGTAGTTCTTATTACGCTCGAACTTACCCGAGCATATCTTCATAAAGGCGATACGGTCGCGGTGGTTGGGGTCCATGTTGGCGTGTATCTTGAAGATGAAGCCCGTCAACTTGGCCTCCGCAGGCTCAACGACGCGCGTCTCGGTAGGGGCAGTGCGGGGTGATGGCGCTATGCGTATGAAGCACTCGAGGAGCTCGCGCACGCCGAAGTTATTAACTGCCGAGCCGAAGAATACGGGGGCGAGCTCACCAGCAAGGTAGGCGTCGCGCTCGAAGTCGTCGTAGACACCCTCCACGAGGTCTACATTCTCGCGTAGCTGCTGCGCAAACTTATCGCCAATATATCGCTCGACATCTGATGATGCGAGGTCGGCGATGTCGACAGTCTCGGCATCAGCGGTCTGGCGCTCGTCAGACGTGAAGAGCGATAGGTTGTGCTCGTAGATGTTGTATACGCCCTTGAACGTATCGCCCGACGATATGGGGAATGCCAAGGGGCGCACCTTAATCTTGAGCTCGCTCTCAATCTCGTCGAGCAGGTCGAAGGGGTCCTTCGAGGGACGGTCCATCTTATTCACAAACACGATAACGGGGGTCTTACGCATGCGGCATACGTCCATAAGACGGCGTGTCTGCGTCTCGACACCCTTGGCACCGTCGATGACGATGATCACCGAGTCTACGGCGGTCAGCGTGCGGTAGGTGTCCTCGGCAAAATCCTCGTGACCAGGGGTATCGAGGATGTTAATCTTCACATCCTTATACTCGAAGCCCATGACGGAGGTGGCAACCGAGATGCCTCGCTGACGCTCAATCTCCATAAAGTCGGATGTTGCGCCCTTCTTAATCTTGTTACTCTTGACCGCACCAGCAACGTGGATAGCGCCACCAAAGAGAAGAAGCTTCTCGGTAAGTGTAGTCTTACCAGCATCAGGGTGCGCTATGACCGCAAAGGTACGGCGGCGTGTTATTTCATCTATGAGTGCCATAACTATGATATTGTGCTTTATTACCTCAATAGTATCATTGAACGCGCAAAGATACAAAGCAAATCACAATAAGCAATAAAAAAATAGGATTTGTGCATTGTCTATTGTGAATTTTTATTTACCTTTGTATGGATATAACTGTGTCTATATGCAGAGGCAGCGACGCAGAAGAGAGCAACAGATAGTAAAACAGCACTATATGGCAAACACAAAGTACACACTGCTCGAGATTAAGGCGGGCGACAAGCGCCTCGAGCGCGAGTTCATCGACCTGCCAAAGAGATTGTACAAGGGCAACCCCAACTGGGTATGTCCCTTCGACAGCTCTATCAAGGCAGTATTCGACCCAACAAAGAATAAGCTATTTCAGGATGGCGAGGCTATACGCTGGGTGGCGCACAACGCCCAGGGCGAGTGCGTAGGACGTATCGCCGCATTCTACGATAAGACTCACGCCTATGGCTATGAGCAGCCTACGGGTGGTTGCGGCTTCTTCGAGGCCATCGACGACCAGGAGCTTGCAAACGCCCTCTTCGACGCATCGCGCGAGTGGCTCAAGGAGCGCGGCATGGAGGCAATGGATGGCCCTGTGAACTTCGGCTCACGCGACGCTTGGTGGGGTCTGCTTGTCGAGGGCTACGAGTATCAGCCACTCTTCGAGAACCCATACAACCCTCCCTACTACAAGGAGCTATTTGAGAACTACGGCTTCCAGAACTACTTCAACCAGAATACATACGTTTGGAAGGTATATGACGACGATGTAAACGAGGTGGTATACGACCGCGTGAAGCGTCTTATGGCAACCCCAGGCTACCGCTTCTCGCCTATCGGCAAGGAGAACCTACACTCGGCCGTTGAGAAGTTCCGCGTGATATACAACAAGGCGTGGTCACTCTTCACAGGCGTGCAGCCAATGACGGTGGAGGAGGCACGCAAGATGGCCGACACCATGGCACCCATCGTCGACCGCAACCTTATATGGTTTGCGTACTTCAACGATGAGCCTATCGGCTTCTTCATCATGGTTCCAGACCTCAACCGCCTTATCGGCAAATATAACGGCAAGTTCGGCATCATCAACAAGCTACGCATGATGTGGGACTTGAAGGTGAGAAAGAAGTGCGACCGTGTATTTGCCATCATCTTCGGTATCACCCCCGAGTTCCAGGGCAAGGGCGTGGAGTCAGGCTTCATGAAGGAGATGTTGGAGCGTTATGTGCGCACCGACAAGAATGAGTACCGCACCATCGAGTTCGCATGGATTGGCGACTTCAACCCTGTGATGAACCGCATGGTGGAGCGTTACATCTGCGCTCGCAAGCACAAGGTACACACCACCTACCGCTACCTCTTCGATCGCACCAAGGAGTTCACACGCTGTCCAAAGGTGGGCTTCAAGCCACGCCCCAAGAGCGAAGAGCCAGCGAAAGCAGAGGAGTCAGCACCCGCAAAGGAATAAATAGAGAAAATTACATACAACAACTAAAACACGAAGACTAAATGAAAACTACAGCATTTACCAAGTACCACATTGCTAATGGTGCTAAGATGGCAGAGTTCGCAGGCTACAACATGCCTATCGAGTTCTCGGGTATCAACGACGAGCATATCAACGTTCGCGAGAAGTGTGGCGTATTCGACGTTAGCCACATGGGCGAGATTTGGGTTAAGGGCCCTCGCGCCACTGAGTTCTTGCAGCGCATAACAACAAACAATGTATGCGACCTCTTCGACGGCAAGGTACAGTACACAACAATGCCTAACGGTAAGGGTGGTATCGTTGATGATATCTTGGTATACCGCATCAACGAGGAGAAGTATATGCTCTGTGTCAACGCAGCAAACATCGCCAAGGACTGGGCTCACATCTGCAAGGAGGGTGAGGTATTCGGCATGAAGGCAGGCGAGGAGCTCGAGAACAGCTCTGACAAGACAGCACAGCTCGCTATCCAGGGCCCATTGGCTATGAAGCTCGTGCAGAAGATGACCGAGGAGCAGGTGGAGGATATGGAGTACTACACCTTCAAGCTATGCAAGGTTGCTGGTTGCGATGTTATCCTTTCGACAACAGGCTACACCGGCTCTGGCGGCTGCGAGATCTACATGTACAACGAGGATGCCGACACCATCTGGGAGGCTATGTGGAAGGTAGGCGAGGAGTTCGGCCTTAAGAATATCGGTCTTGGCGCTCGCGACACCTTGCGCCTCGAGAAGGGCTTCTGCCTCTATGGCAATGATATCGACGACACCACATCTCCTATTGAGGCTGGTCTCAACTGGCTCACCAAGTTCGTGGAGAACAAGCCATTCATCGACCGCGAGTTGATGGAGCGTCAGAAGAAGGAGGGCGTAACACGGAAGCTTGTAGGCTTCAAGCTTATCGACCGCGGTGTGCCTCGTCACGAGTATGAGTTGGCAGACCTCGAGGGCAACCCTATCGGCCACGTTACATCGGGCACCATGTCACCATGCTTGAAGGTAGGTATCGGCATGGGCTATGTTAAGCCCGAGTTCGCAAAGGCTGGCACACAGATCGCAGTTGTTGTTCGCGGTCGTTTGCTCAAGGCAGAGGTTGTACGTCTTCCATTCGTATAACACAACAATATAGTTAGGTCGGTGTCTTCACAGGTGCCGACCCGACTATTTTAATACCTTTTTGAAAAAAAACTTCGAAGAGGGAAACAATTACGATTATTATTCGTATATTTGTAGAGTTATTGGGGAGGGTATCCCCCTATTAGTGCAAAACAAACACAAGTTAATCATTAATTATAACCTTTTAACTTAAACTAAAACTATGGATGTAAAAGTTATCATGGCCAATTTGGAGGCCAAGCACCCAGGCGAGAGCGAGTACTTGCAGGCGGTTAGAGAGGTATTGGAGTCTATCGAGGAGGTATACAACCAGCACCCCGAGTTCGAGAAGGCAAAGATCGTTGAGCGTATCGTAGAGCCAGATCGTATCTTCACATTCCGTGTAACATGGGTAGACGACAATGGTGAGGTACAGACTAACCTCGGTTACCGTGTACAGTTCAACTCAGCTATCGGTCCTTACAAGGGCGGTTTGCGTTTCCACCCAGCAGTTAACCCTTCAATGTTGAAGTTCCTCGGTTTCGAGCAGACTTTCAAGAACGCTTTGACTACCCTTCCTATGGGTGGCGCTAAGGGCGGTTCTGATTTCAACCCAGTTGGCAAGTCTGATGGCGAGATCATGCGTTTCTGCCAGGCATTCATGCAGGAGTTGTGGAACAACATCGGCGTTGACACTGACGTTCCAGCAGGTGACGTAGGTGTTGGTGGTCGTGAGATTGGCTTCCTCAACGGTATGTACCAGAAGCTCGCTCGTAAGTACCACACTGGCGTATTGACCGGTAAGGGTATGACATGGGGTGGTTCTATCCTCCGTCCTGAGGCTACTGGTTTCGGTGCTTTGTACTTCACTGAGCACATGTTGGCTAAGGCTGGCAAGAGCATCAATGGCAAGACTGTTGCTATCTCTGGCTTCGGTAACGTAGCATGGGGTGCTGCAACTAAGGCTACCGAGCTCGGTGCTAAGGTTGTTGCTATCTCTGGTCCTGATGGCGTTTGCGAGATTCCTGCAGGTATCACTTCTGAGATGATTGACTATATGCTTGTTATGCGTTCTTCTAACCGCAACAAGGTTGAGG
>JAFVSV010000055.1 GCA_017503575.1 Alistipes sp.
CGCTGCAAGGTCTGCGCCGTCTCGGGGTGCTTATGCAGATAGTTATCGAGGTTTGTGGCGAGGAAGTCACCCACAAACTGACGCATAGTAATGCCCTCCTCCTTATCCTTCGAGCCGAGCTTCGTCTTTGTCTGCGACTCGAAAATGGGGTCGTTGACACGCACCGAGATAGCCGCGATAATCGAGGTACGGATATCTGCCGCCTCATAGTCCTTATGATAAAACTCCTTGATGGTCTTGGCAATAGCCTCGCGGAATGCCGCCTGATGGGTACCTCCCTGTGGAGTATACTGACCATTCACGAACGAGTAGTACGCCTCGCCATAGCCATTGCCATGGGTGACGACGACCTCGATATCCTCGCCCGAGATATGTATGGGTGCATATAGTGGCTCGCTCGAGAGGTTGTCGTTGACCAAGTCGAGAAGGCCATTCTTCGATGTATAGGACTGGCCGTTGAGTATCACCGTGAGGCCGAGGTTCAGATAGGTGTAGTTCTTGACCATCTGCTCGACATACTCCATGTTGTAGGCGTAGTCGCCAAAGACCTCGCGGTCGACGATAAACTCAACATAGGTTCCATTGGGCTCTGCCACCCCGCTCTCCGAGCGGTCGGTAAGCTCCAAGCCCTGCGAGAATGTCACAGTACGCGCCTCGCCCTGACGTACCGAGCGTGCCATGAAGTGGCTCGAGAGCATGTTGACAGCCTTGACGCCGACACCATTGAGACCTACGGTCTTCTTGAATGCCTCACCGCCATACTTACCACCTGTGTTCATCGTGCTCACAGCATCGGCGAGAGCCTCCACGGGAATACCACGACCATAGTCGCGTACCGAGACCCTATCATCCTCAATCTTTATCTCGATACGCTTACCAGCACCCATGATGAACTCGTCGATAGAGTTATCCACAACCTCCTTGAGAAGGACGTAGATACCATCATCCGCCTGTGTGCCATCACCAAGCTTACCGATATACATACCTGGACGCAGGCGTATATGCTCACGTGGCGAGAGCGTCACTATAGCATCTTTGTTGTACTCCGCCGTGGCGTTTGTCAAGTTTAGTTCAGCCATATATTATCTGCTTCTCTGTGTTACTTCTTATTAGCTCTAATCTCCGCAAGTGTTGCAACCATCGAGTCGTGCACCTCCGCCATAATCTCTTTGATGGGTCGCTCCTCGACCTCCTTTGCAGGGATTGGGGGTAGTACACGGATGGTAATCTTATTGCGGAAGTTCACAAGGCCATGCTTCGTGAGGGTCGTTGTGCCATCTAAGACGATAGGCAAGATGGGCACACCAGCATCCTTGGCAAGGATGAAGGCACCAGCCTTGAAGTTGTGAATCTCGCCATCTTTAGAGCGTGTGCCCTCGGGGAAGATGGAGATAGATGCGCCCTTGGCAAGCCACTCCTTACCCTTGTCGTGCACAAGCTGCATAGCCTCCTTGGCGCTCGCGCGGTTGATGACAATATCACCGTGCATCAACAACAAGCGGCCAACGACAGGTATGCGGTAAACCTCCCTCTTCGACACCCACTTGAAGACCAAAGGTATCTTGTATAGGCATATGATGTCGACCATCGAGTTGTGGTTGAGCGTGATAACGTAGCGCTCCTTGGGGTCGATATTCTCGATACCCACCACCTCGCGCTTCATAAGTGGCGAGATGCCAAATATTACATTTGTTATCCAACGTGATATTGTGTGCACCACAACGCGTTTTTTGTCAAATGGATAGCATACAATAAGCGCGATGAACGACGCCACATAAAGCACCAATACAACGACAAGACAGATTAGGTAATAGAGCAAAGTTAACATAATAGAGTGTGTTTAGAGTCGATATTCCTTTCAATCGTGCAAAGATAGTAAAAAAAGTTGAAAGAACAAAGTTATAATTCGATTAGAAATTAGCAGAGCCAGGGGCTTCGCTAATTGATGAAAAAAAATTCGCATCGCTCGTTACTAAAACACCATATCGAGCGTTATATATGTGAGAGCGACAGAAAAATTTACACACAGCTCAAAAAAAAATTGCCCAAAAATTTGGAAATTCAAGGGGGGGGGTAACTTTGTAGCGTGAAAAGTTATCTAACATACAACGAATTAGAAAAGAATTATTATATTTGTAGAACAGTTTATATCTTAGTCTATCATGAGAGTGTTTCAGACAATGGCATGGTTGGGCATGGTGCTATGTGGCATCATGGCAACAAGTGAGGTAGTGGCGCAGAGAGTAAATCTCTCGGGGCGCGTAGTGGATGGTGGCAGCGAGCCTATACCATACGCCACGGTGGTACTCCTCGACGAGGGGTCGCAGGTAGCAGGTGGCTCGACAGATGATGAGGGGCGATTTCAGCTCGCGGCATCTGCGGGTGACTACACGCTGCACATCAGCTTCGTGGGTTACAAGAGCGTAGACCGTGCCGTAGCACTCAACGTCGCAACCGACATGGGTGATATAGCCTTGGAGCCAGATAGCGAGACCATTGACGAGGTGGTCGTCACAGCAAACCTCATACGTCGTGAGGCCGACCGCTTTGTTGTCGACGTTGCTAACTCGCCAGTATCTATTGGTAAGGATGGCGAGGAGCTACTCAAGACCGCACCAGGCGTATGGATACAGGACGACAAGGTATCTATCAACGGCTCGTCTGGCTCGAAGATATATCTGAACGACCGCGAGGTGAAGCTCGACGATGCACAGCTCATGGCCTACCTACGCTCGTTGCGTGCCGACGACATACAGCGTATCGAGGTTATTCCACTGTCGGGTGCCGACTACGACGCCTCGTCATCTGGCGGTATCATCAAGATTACGACAAAGCGAAATCTCAACTCCGGCCTTATGGGCTCGGCATCACTCGTCGCAAATGGTGCCAAGGGAGCATACAACATAATGCCCTCGGTATCACTCAACTACAATAGCGGCAAGGTGAATGCCTATGGTCGTTTATGGGCAGGTGGCAACGGGCAGAAATACGCCACCCGCGAGCATACAGACTACACCTCGGGCACTGTCATAGATGCCGAGACCGAGATGAAGGAGCGCTCGAAGTGGGCAGGTGGCAATGTGGGCATCGTCTACGACATCACCGACCGCCACTCGGTGGGTGCCGAGCTACAATACAACTACTGGGGCTCGAATGGCGACACCGAGACATGGACCGAACGCAGCCTAAATGGCATCACCTCGCGTAGTGATGGTATCTACGACGACAAGGGTCGTAACCACATGATTACCGCCACGCTGAACTACATCTACAAGCTCGACGACAAGGGCTCGACGCTGAAGTTTATCGGCGACTACACCAACAACCTATCGCAGTCGTCGAACAACTACTTCGACACCAACTGCGACGACCTTAGCGCACCGCTCATCACCCGCGACTCGACATATCGTCAGGCCTCACGCGGCAACTACCAGTTAGGAACAGCCACGGTAGCCTTGGAGAAGGTGCTATCACCCAAAGTGACACTTAAGGCGGGCTTGAAGTATACCTACAACGGCAACGACAACAACGCCCTCTATGAGTATCAGAAGGATGGCGCATGGCTCACAAATGATGTACGTAGCTACGACATCGGCTACAATGAGAACATCGGTGCCGCCTACATCATTGCCACAGCACGCCTCGGCCGCGTAAGTCTTGTGGGAGGTCTGCGTGGCGAGTACACATCGTTCCGCTCGGCAGACAGGCTCGTCAAGCAGAACTACTTCGACCTATTCCCCAATGCCAACGTCTCGTACGCCTTAACCAAGGATGGCGCCTACTCGCTTATCGCGCAGTACTCGCGCACCATCAGCCGACCCTCGTTCTGGGCACTATCACCCAACGAGACCAAGATATCGGAGTATATGATACAGCGCGGCAACCCCAACCTTAAGCCCTCGTATGTCAACTCGGTGTCGGTGACCGCCGTGCTCAAATATAAGTATACGATAAGCGTCGGCATGCAGATAGCGCAGAACGCCATACAGCAGACCACGCTTGTGGATAGCGAGAACCCTGAGCTGCTTATCTTGCAGACCATCAACTACCCTACGCTCAATAACTTCTACGCCGCGGTGAACCTACCTTTCCAGTTCACCAAGTGGTGGAGCGCCAACTTCAACATCACGGCGATGTATATGGGTCAGCGCATCTACCCCGACGAGCCTGTGCGTCGCAACTTTATGGGCGTAGCCAACGGACAGATGTCGTTCACCCTGCCCAAGAACTTCTTTATCGAGCTCGACGGCATGTATATACATGGTGCTCAGGCTGGTAACACCAAGATTGCCGACTTCGGCAACCTCGACGCAGCCCTCAAGAAGCGTATGCTCGACAATAAGCTGACGCTAAGCCTCGGTGTGCAGAACATCGTGCCAATGAAGCAGAGGATAACCATTAAAGAGCCTACGTTCGAGCGCGTGATGATTGCCAACCAGCCATGGATGAAGCCCTCCGTTAAGTTCACCATATCGTATAACTTCAACTCGGGCAAGCAGTTCCGCGCAAAGAGTGTCGAGAGTGGCTCGGCAGAGGAGCGCGGACGTCTCGGTGGCGGCGGCAACGGCGAGTAGAGTTAGCAGGCAAAATAGAGTTTCAATACATAGACGTAAAAAGAACTACCGCAGGAGAGCTAAATCCCGCGGTAGTTTTCTATTTAGACATGCCGCATATCGCAGCATCAGACATCAACACGTAGCCACTACCAGATGCCCCACATCGTAGCATCCTTGCCAGCTCTGTAAAGTGCATATACGCGAGACTCGGGGAAGTAGTCGGTCTCAACATAGCGGGCATCAGCATCAACACCAGCATGGGCACGGATGTCGGCAACCTCCTCGGCTGTGATGGTAAATATCTCTGATAGCGTATCGCCAGCGAGGCACATGGTATAGCTACCATCACCATTCTTGATGCAATAGAACATCTTACCCATGGTGTATGACCCTGTCAAGCCATCTATGGTGAGCGTACGTCTCTTACTAACCATGTTGTAGATGAAGATATCATCGTACTTAGCCTCCGACTCCACCAGTGTTGTGGCAAAGCCTACGATATCTGTATAGACATAGCCATACTTGCCATTATCGACAAACAGATAGGTATCAATCTCTGCAATAGGATAGATTGCATCGTGAGCTTTCGACTCCGACACTGCCCAATCTGCCACGCGCACAAGGCTCTGCTTGCCACCATCCTCCTTCATGTAGTAGCGCATATTTTCATTAACGCAGTCAGTGAGTGCGTTAATCTTGGGCGCCGAGAGTACCGTATCGGCAGTTACGATGTAATTATCCTCATAGTCGAAACCCTCTTCGTACTTGATAAGGTGTGACACACCCTCGCTATCGGCTGCAATAAATTCATGGAGACGGTTATCGCTACTCCAGATAGGGGCTTCGATACTCTTGAACTCTACGGGCAACACCTCGATTACGGTAGTCTCATCACGAAAGACACTATTGAAGTTAACTCCCACAAGACCCTTGGTCTGATTCTCGACAAGAACAAACTGACTATCGCCAATAGCAGTCTCAACTATCACATCCTGTTTATCGCCCTTCTGCTCACCACCGCAAGCATACATCAGCGCCAACGACGCCATAAAAAATAATCTCTTCATACGGTTAAATTTAAGTATTACAATGCAAATATAACATTTTTTTTATTTCCCGCGCCTAAATATCTGATAACTATTTACAAAGTTCTGCCAGACGATATATGCCGTTGGTGCTACCGAGGCCACGGGGTCGAGGAAGTTGAGCGACATCCATACGGCAAGAATCGTATTCTTCTGACCCACAGACTGACCACACGCCACAACATCGCCAAAGTGCCTACCGAGACGACGACCCGCATAGAACTGCATGAGACAGAGCATGAGTGCTACAATGGCGAGCTCCACCTCGACCATAGGCTCGGCATCGGTATCTATAATGAAGCAGGTCGTGCGACCCAAGACAAGGACGAGCGAGAAGAGCCAGAGGTAGAACGATAGCGACGAGTGCGAGGCAAACCACTCGGCACCGCGACGCCATGTATAACGGCACAGCTGCGCAAGGACAAAGGGTGCTATAAGTGTGGGGGCAACACGCGAGATAATCTCCACGAAGGTACATGTTCCGTTGCCAAAGGCGTGGAACAGTGGTGGGGCGATAAGGGCTGTGACGAGGTTACATATAAGGCTGTATGTCACCATCGTAGCCACATTAGCGCCGAGCATACCGCCAATGACGACAGCCGCCATGGCGATAGGCGCCATAACACATATCATGCCGCCCTGCGCTACGGTCTCGCCAAGGAGCGGATATAGCAGGTAGTAGACCGCAATAGAGCCAACAAACTGTATGGCGAGCATCCATAGGTGCACCCACCCTACGCGCATATCCCTAATCTCGATACGGCAGAACGTGAGAAAGAGCATCGAGGCGATAAGTATTGGTGTGAGCATGTGGTGGCTTGCCGCCTCGAGTGTTGCCAAGGGGCGGCAGAGAAGAGCTCCGACGACCATTGCCAAGGGCATAGATATTGTCTTTATGGTGTGTCGTGATAGTGCCATATTATCAGCGAGTCAAGTATTTAAGTATTGAGCTAACGAGCATATCGCGCTCGACATCGTCGACCACAGCCTCGATGGGGAAGCCGAGGGTGATGACATCTTCGGCTACCACAGCGGCGCTCTGCATAGTATCGTCGTAGCAGATGATGGTCGCAGCATCCTCCGATGAGGGGTTTACCACATCGCAACGCTCAATAGCGTAGCTGTCGGGGTCCATCATCGTGCTGATACGAACCTCGTAGGGACGACGACGCAGAGTACGAGCTACGGTGTGTGCTATGCCATCCGTAGGTATCATGTCGCCACCATACGCAACACCAAGCACCTCACGCGACCACACCCTATCCTCCTCCTTGGCGAGGGGTGACAACCACATGTCGCCAATGGCATGGCAGCCCGAGACTATAAGAGCTCCTCCACCGCGCAGGTAGTCCGACAGGGCGACACGCAGAGTATCGCTAAATGCCTCGTGGCGATAGCCCATGACACCTCGGCCAATAGGTGTTGTACGCTGCTTACCCATGATAAGGTCGACAGCCGTATAGCGCGATAGGTCGACATCACCAGCCTCAACAGCAGCACGCGACGCCGAGGCGTAGCTATATCCCGCCGCCACGATAGAGCTACCATGCACGGTCGTATAGTCGAAGCTATTACCAGCGATGATATTCGTAGCATAGTTGTCGTAGCTGAAGCCGAGGTTCTCGCTTGTGGGGTCGTGGTCGTGTTGCGCACCAATAAAGGATATATCCTCGATATGTCCCACGCCACTATCCTCGTCGATATGGAAGCCCACGGCATCTGCCTCGCGGCGGCTGATGGGTGCCGACACCCTATCAAAGCCGTTGACAATCATCACACGCCCCCGCTCACGACGCACACAGCATGCCGAGATTATCTCCGAGTCGAGGCTCTCACCGCCACGGTTTACGGCCGTTATTTTATAGCTATACGTCTCACCCGAGCGCTGCTCAACATATATAGATGTATCATCGACACGACGCCCCGTATCGAAGCCTCCGTTACCCACGCGCGTATATAAGATATAGTAGTCGGGCATTGCCGTAGGCTCGCTTGTATCCTCCGTAGGCTGCCAGCAGAGCTTAACACCCTTATCGACAATATGGGCACTGAAGCGCTTCACGGGGAGTGGTTGCACGACATACTCCATATCGTACTGCGTAGCGAGGTAGCGTAGCATACCTTTGTATATGGCTCTACTTACATCGAAGCGAAACGCCGGGTCGAGGCCCAAGCGCATCTCGGCGAAGTTCTGATGCGACATAAGCTCCAAGAGGAGCGATGGACACATAGGCAGGCGTGCCTCATAGTAGGCTCTATCCCACATACCACGGCGCATCCACTCGGGCTCATACATGGCGCGTATGTCATCAACAACAGAGGTCATCACAGCGTCAGTAAGTTCGCGCGACAGGAGGCGTGAAGCGCCACCAACGAAGCAACCATCGTTATCCCTCGTGCAGTAGATGCCAAGCGTGCCTACGACCTCGTCATTATCTCTACGGCCAGCATCCGAGTGGAGGGCAAAGGCGAGGTCGATGGGTATGTTACGCCCCAGCGTATCGGGGTTATGCACCGTGCCGCCCATAAGGTCGTTCACCCAGCGAGGACGCGACATATAATCCTCGGTATAGTCATCCGTACCACCCTTTGCTGCATATACATCTGTCGAGAAGCCCGACCACTGCAACCAGTAGCGAGCACCCTCGGCAAAGCGCGGCATATCGCTCGTCTCGTCGTTATCGCCACGATATATATTACCCATGCCACCGCCTATCTTGACAGCATCGGCAGTGACAACGCCCGAGTATTGCGAGAAGTTATCCAAGGTCACAAGCCTATCGTAGCACCCCGCCTCGAAGTAGAACTCACCGAGACATATCCACATGCCACCTCCCATGCGCTGGTTGACGCTAAACTTGTGGTCACCTCCTGACGCATGCACCGTATAGTGCGCATCGGGAATAGAGCGCGGATGTGTGCTATATGAGACATAGACGCTATATACGCCCGCCACGGCAATCTCACCGCCCCACGATGCTGTGCTCAACCGCGAGGGCTTATCACACGCCTCAACAAGGCGCGTAGTGCCATCCTCAAAGGGGTTATGACCCGAGGGGTAGTAGCGATGAAGATGCGCAAAGCCCCTATCACCCTGCTGCCAACGCTGGCGGCGCGACTGCTCGCGATAGGTCGTGGCGTCGATGCCTGCGTCGTTATCAATGATAATCTCCTCATGGCGCATGCTACGTTCACGCGGCAGTAGCACATTAGCCCCCGCCCTCTCGAGCATCGGCACGAGGTATGGTATTACGAAGCTCTGCGTGAACATATCCTCAACCGTGAGCCACAGCTGTGGTCGCTGCCAACACCAAGCGTTAGCCCTCTGCTGCCATATGCGGCCATGGCTCTGCCATAGAGCTATATGGCGGTTAGCAAGGCCATTGGTGGGTTGCGACTGCGATGTAAGACGTGTTATGAGTGGATGCTGTACATCATATACGAAGTGCTCATCGGGGGTATTATCACGCCCCGTAACAAGAGTCTCGATGGCTCGTCCATCGGCATAGAGCGACAGTTCGCTCAGCGAATACTTCTCGGGAAGCACGCTACGCACCTCGTCGTATAGCGTAGCAATATCATCCTCACGGAAGGGGTAGTAGCCAAGCTCCGCCGAGGCGTATATATCGACCTTGGGCGAAGTACCCTCACCAACGCGGCTCTCTATGATGGTTACATTGCCACCACTAACCTCGCGACGCAGGAAGTCGGTGAGTACCGCCGCAACCTTAACATGCACGCTACGAGGCAACGACGACGCAGCCCACACCTCGAAGGGTATGAGCATGAATGTGATATATAGTATTAGGCGTCGCATGATGGGCAAAGGTAGTAAGAATTTACCATTACATGCCCCCTTGGCGGCAATATTTTTTTTACAATTTGCCTACGGCAGGTGATGAAATTTTCAAATTGTTTCGTAACTTTGTCACCAAACATATTAAACCAAGTGAAACATGAGAAAACTAATATCATTAGCGCTACTCTTTGTAGGCATCGCCACAGCAAGTGCCCAGAGCTTCGACCAGCACTTCGAGGATAAGACCCTACGCATAGACTATACATTTATCGGCAACAGCCAGGTGCAGCATGTAGCACTCCACGAGATGTCGAAGAGCGACAACTGGTGGGGACGCCGTGTAAACCTCGACGAGGTACCCCTGAAGGGCAATGGCGACCTTACGCTCTACGACGCCCAGACACGCGAGGTGCTCTACAAGACCTCGTTCTCGTCACTCTTCCAGGAGTGGATAACAACACCCGAGGCAGCGGAGATAACCAAGAGCTTCGAGTTTACCATCCTCGCACCCATGCCTCGTGAGACGGTGGTTGCCGAGGTTGTCTTGCGCGACAATACAGGCAAGGAGAGCCGCTTGGAGCACACCATAGAGCCCTACGACCTGCTTATTCGTGACCGCTCTAATCAGCAGGCACAGCCCTACACCTATCTGCACCAAGGTGGTGACTCGAAGGAGTGCATCGACGTGGTAATCCTCGCCGAGGGTTACACAGGTGAGCAGATGGGCATCTTTATGGAGGATGCTCGCATTGCCACCGAGGAGATTCTCTCGTACGAGCCCTTCAAGAGCCACCGCGAGAAGTTTAACTTCATCGCCGTAGCCTCTGCATCGAAGGATAGCAACGTAAGTGTACCCCACCGATTTACGTGGCACGAGACTGCCGTAAGTTCTAACTTCACGACATTCTACATGGAGCGATACCTGACAACAGGTAACGTATATGACATCTTCGACCTTACGACAAACATACCCACCGAGCACCTTATAATCCTCGCTAACACCGACACATACGGTGGTGGTGGCATCTACAACTCGTATACGCTGACTACAGCACACCACCGTGACTTCCGCCCCGTTGTGGTACACGAGTTCGGCCACTCGTTTGGTGGTCTTGGTGACGAGTACTTCTACGAGAGTGGCGACACCAACGACGAGATACACTCACTCAATCATGAGCCATGGGAGCCCAACATCACAACCCTCGTAGACTTCGACTCGAAGTGGGCAGACATGGTCGCTGAGGGTATGGAGATACCATCCGAGCCAACCATCGAGCGTAAGGAGAGCTATACGGTAGGCGTATACGAGGGTGGTGGTTACCGCACCAAAGGCATATATCGTCCCGCTGTGGTATGCCGCATGAGAGACAACGTTGCGGAGCGTTTCTGCCCCGTATGCGAGCGTGCTATTGAGCGTGTCATACTACACCACACGCAAGAGTAAAGCTGATAGATAGTGGGATAAGATGGGATAAAGAGGAGCACCCACAACATCTTTCATCTTCCATCTCATTCTTGCCCGATATTTGTATAGTATAGAAGCATGAACGTAGATAAGCAGAATGGTCTGCCCGAGAGAAGTGACTACTCGGCAGAGGATAGAGCCTTTATGAAGATGGCCATAGAGCTATCTATAAGCAACATAGATGAGGGCGGAGGCCCTTTTGGCGCTGTCATCGTGCGCGATGGCAAGGTGGTAGCCAAGGGTGCTAACCGCGTTGTTCCCAACAACGACCCTACGGCACATGCCGAGGTTGTGGCCATACGCAACGCCTGTCGTGAATTGGAGACCTTCGACCTAAAAGGGTGCACGGTGTACACCTCGTGTGAGCCATGCCCGATGTGCCTGAGTGCACTCTACTGGGCAGGCATCGAGCGTATATGTTACGCTAACACCAAGCGCGATGCCGCAGCCATAGAGTTCGACGACTCGTTCATCTACGACCAGTTACGCTTGGATTACGACCGTCGCTCGATACACTGCGAGCACTTCATGCGCGACGAGGCAATGGAGGCATTCCGCAAGTGGAACGACAAGGTCGATAAGGTTGAATACTAAACCACACATCTATGCGCCGACTACTACTATCCATACTATCTATCGTAGCCGCGGTATCGACAATCTCGGCACAACAGATTGTGGCACACCGTGGCCACCACTCCGCAGAGGGTGCTGCACAGAATGCCATATCGTCACTCGTAGCAGCCGACGAGGCCTCTATCGAGGTTGTTGAGTTCGATGTTGTGATGACTGCCGACAACCATCTCGTTGTAGCACATGGCCCCAACCACCCCGCCGACAACAAGATGCGCATAGGCGATACAACGCTTGACACGCTACGCGCCACGCCACTTCCCAATGGCGAGACACTCGCCACACTCGATGAGTACCTCGATGTCGCGGTGCGCTACCCCAATATTCACATGCTGGTGGAGATAAAGATATGGGGAGATGAGGATGTCGAGGCATGCTTCAACGCAATACAGAGTGCCATCGCCAAGCGTGGACTCTCGGAGCGCGCCACATACATATCCTTCAGCCGCGAGATATGCGACCTTGCCGCGGAGCATGGGGCGATGTACCTCGCTGGCGACCTCTCACCAAAGAGAGTCGCAAAGCGTGGCTACAAGGGCATTAGCTACCCCTCAGTCATCCTACGCCTACACCCCGCATGGATACGCCGAGCACACAACCTCGGCCTCGAGGTGAGCATCTGGACAGTGAACAACCGCAAGGATGCCGAGTGGGCGATACGCCACAATGTGGACTACATAACAACAGATAACCCAGCGCTCATCAGAGAGTGCATAGCAAACAAATAGACGAATAAACCTATATGAAACTCAAGTATAACGTCGAAGATAGACTCCCCGCAGGGGCTCTTGCGGTCTACTCGTTGCAGTGGTTCGTACTATGTATAGCCGTCGTAGCAACAAGCGTCTTTGTGGCACAAGGAACACCCGAAGAGAGGCTATTTTATGCACAGAAGCTCTTTGCCGTAATGGGTATTGCGGGATTGATACAGGTGATATGGGGTCACCGCCTACCATTGGTCGTAGGCCCTGCCGCAGTGCTCCTCGTAGGCGTAATGTCAGCACTATCGTCGAGCGCCACAACCGATGGCATATACACATCCATAGCCATTGGTGGCGTCATCACCACTCTCCTGACCATAGGTAACACAATGCGTTACATACAGCGTCTCTTCACACCACGCATCATCGTCGTGATACTCATGCTCATAGCATTTACGCTGACGCCTACAATATCGCAGAAGCTAATCTTCGCACACAACCCCACACTCGACCCGCATATCTTACACGACCAGCATATTTTCGGCTTGGTATTCGCGCTCATAGGCACATTCGCGATGGTCGCCCTCAACCGCACGCTGAAAGGCGTCGCCAAGAGCCTTATCATCCCTGTGGCACTCATCGTCGGCAGCGTAGCATTCTTCGCACTCTTTGGCATGCCCGAGAAGTGTGGCTCGGCTGCCTCGTTGGATAATATGTTCATCGGTAGCATCACGCTCGACTGGGGACTTATCCTCGCCTTCGTAGTATGTTACATAGCGCTAATAATCAACGATATTGGCTCTATCGAGTCACTCGGCTCAATGCTTCAAAGCGACAACATGCCACGACGCATGAGGCGAGGCATTGCCATAACTGGTATCATGAACATCGTTTCGGGAGCTATGGGCGTCCTCGGCCCAGTAAACTACTCGATGAGCCCAGGTGTCATAGCCTCTACGGGGTGTGCAGCACGTCGTGCACTCATACCTGCTACAATAGCCCTCACGCTATGCGCCCTATCGCCCGACATTATATGGGTGCTCACGGCAATCCCTGCACCCGTCATCGGTGTCATCCTGCTATATCTCATGGGTACGCAGCTCGCCGCCTCGTTCGAGATGTTGCAGTCGTCAAAGTCGGCAGAGACATTTGCCGATGCGCTGACCTTGGGTCTGCCACTCATGGTGGCGATGCTCTTCCAGCTGATGCCCCCAGGCATTGCACCTAAGGTTGTAGAGCCACTGATGGGCAACGGCTTCGCTATGGGCGTTATCACAGTCCTAATCTTGGAGCATATCGTAAATCGTCGCAAGGCATAGTTTTACGACAGCAGTCGATAAAGTGTTAATAAAATAGTTGGCTCGGCATACGAGAATTGGATAAAAATTTCTAATTTTGTAGCCGTGAAATTACGTCATGCGCATACATGACATCTAAAAGTTAGATCTTATGAGTAATACATTGGTTGTTGTAGGCGCTCAGTGGGGCGACGAAGGTAAGGGTAAAATCACGGACTTCTACGCTGGCGGTGCCGACGTCGTGGTACGCCATCAGGGCGGTAACAACGCTGGTCACACCATCGTCTTTGATGGCAAGAAGTTCGCCTTGCAGTCTATACCCTCGGGCATCTTCAACCCACACATCATAAACATCATGGCCAACGGCATGGTCATCAACCCCGTATCGCTATTCGAGGAGTTGGACCGTCTGCACACCGCTGGCATCACCGACTACAAGCTCGATATCTCGGATCGCGCAGCGTGCGTCATGCCCTACCACTCGATGCTCGACGGAGCATACGAGGCACTCAAGGGTGGCCGCCAGATTGGCACCACAAAGAAGGGCATAGGTCCCGCATACACCGATAAGTATAGCCGCGTAGGCATCCGCATGGGTGACCTTCTGAACAAGGAGTACTTCGCCGAGCGCCTCAAGGATGCCCTTGCACAGAAGAACCTCGAGCTTAAGGCTCTCGGCATGGAGCCATGCGACTTCGAGACAATATATAACCAATATATAGAGCTCGGCGAGCGTCTACGCCCAATGATATGCGACACCTCGGTGCTCCTCAACCGTCTTATTGAGGAGGGTAAGAAGGTACTATTCGAGGGCGCACAGGGCGTTATGCTCTGCATCGACCACGGCACATACCCCTTCGTGACATCGTCAAGCCCTACGGCAGCCAGCGTGCCCGTGAACACAGGCATAGCACCTCGCTATGTAAACAACGTTATGGGCGTAGCCAAGGCATACACCACGCGCGTGGGTGAGGGCCCATTCCCCTCGGAGCTCTTCGACGAGCGCGCCGACTACATCCGCGAGCGCGGTCACGAGTATGGCACCGTTACGGGACGTCCTCGTCGTGTGGGCTGGTTGGATACCGTGGTTCTAAACCATGTACGTCGCATAAGTGGCCTCAACTACCTATCGTTGATGCTCTTCGATGTACTATCGGGCGTGGAGACAATACGCATCTGCACAAGCTATAAGCTCGATGGCAAGCTCATCGACTATGTTCCCTCGACCATCGCCGACCTTGAGCGCGTGGAGCCACAGTATATCGAGCTTGAGGGCTGGAGCGAGGATATCACCGCCATCAAGAGCTACGACGAGCTACCCGCAAATGCCAAGGCGTATATTGCGAAGCTCGAGGAGCTTACAGGCATAGAGGTTGCTGTAGTATCGGTAGGTCCCGACCGCGAGCAGACAATCATCCGCAAGCAGATATTTTAGCGGGGGGGTAGTTCAAAGGTAAAAGAAGAGAGAGGGCGTTGTCAGCACATGGACAGCGCTCTCTCTTCATATCAATGAGCAGTGAGGAATTAGAAATTAGGAGTGGGAGGGCGTCAGCCCGCCCGACCGTCTTTCACATTTTTATGCACGATGCAGAAAAAAGTGGCCATCTACGCACATCGTTAAAGATTTTTTTGTATCTTTGAGAGGTAAAGTGGCCTCAAAATAGCAGTGGCCACAACATCAAACAGAGAATTAAAAGGTTAAGAGATAAGATAGTAATAATGTAATAAACCATACAACGATGAACCACAAGTATCAGCTACCCAAAGATGGAGGTCTTGCCAAGGAGTCGGCACCCAAGGATATTGTTCACCGCTATGAGCGTATGCCAACAAGGGTATTCGATAGCGAATATCATGGTGTGCAGTACGTCGCCGACATCATCTGTCGTCTCGTGCGCAACCATGGCGAGAATGCCTCGGCACGCGACATATACGAGGAGCTACCACCCTTCGTACTTGGTCTGACAACAGGACGCACACCGCTGGGTCTCTACCGCGAACTTGTGAAGCGCTACCATGCAGGCGAGATATCGTTCAAGAATGTAGCGGTATACACGCTCGACGAGTTCTACCCAATAAAGCGTACCGAGCAGCAGAGCCGCAACTACCGCATACACGACGAGTTCCTGAAGCATGTAGACATACTCCCCGACAACATACACATCCCCAACGGCTCGATACCCGAGAGCATAGTATCGGAGTATTGTGCCGAGTATGAGAAGTCGATACGCAAGATAGACCTTATGATTATCGGCATGGGCGAGGATGGTCAGGTGGGCTTCAACGAGCCTGGCTCGTACGCCAAGTCGCCAACACGCCTTGTGGAGCTATCGCACAACTCGCGCAAGGTGCAGTCGAGTCTGTTCTTCGGCCTTGAGCATACACCCAAGATGGCGATAACGATGGGTCTCGGCACCGTTATGCGTGCCGACCGCATAGTACTTATGGCATGGGGTGAGGAGAAGGCAGAGGTGGTACACCGCGTGGTTGAGGGCCCCGTAACAGACCTAATACCAGCCAGCCATCTGCAGTTGCACCCCGCAATAGAGGTGGTCATCGACGAGAATGCCGCAGAGAACCTCACACGCGAGCAGACACCATGGCTTGTAGGCCCTTGCGAGTGGACACCCAAGTTTGTGCGCAAGGCCGTAGTATGGCTATGTAGCCGAGTGAACAAGCCTATATTGAAGCTAACATACAACGACTATATCGAGAACTCGCTCGGCGAGCTTTTGGAGAAGTGCGGCACCTACGACAAGGTTAACATCCGTGTGTTCAACGACCTGCAACACACCATCACAGGATGGCCCGGTGGCAAGCCTAATGCTGACGACTCTACACGCCCAGCACCATCGCTACCCTACCCCAAGCGTGCCCTTATCTTCTCGCCACACCCCGACGATGATGTCATCTCTATGGGTGGTACATTCATACGCCTTGTGGAGCAGAACCACGATGTGCATGTAGCATATCAGACCTCGGGCAATGTGGCAGTACACGACGACGTAGTGCTCCAGAATGTGGACACAGCGCGCGAGCTCGGCTTGGGCGATACCTACAACGAGGTATGCGAGCTCATAGCATCGAAGAAGCGCGGTAAGCCCGAGCCACGCCGTCTACTCGACATCAAGGGCGCCATACGCCGTGCCGAGGCACGCGCTGCAGTGCGCTCGTTCGGCCTTAACCCCGACACCAACGCACACTTCCTGAACCTACCATTCTACGAGACGGGAGGTATCAAGAAGGGAGCACTGACAGATAAGGATATAGATATCATCGTCAAGCTGTTACGCGAGATACGCCCACACCAGATATATGCTGCGGGCGACCTTGCCGACCCACACGGCACACACCGCATGTGTATCGAGGCGCTATTGGAGGCGTTGGATCGCACCAAGGATGACGACTGGCGCGAGGAGTGCCACATGTGGCTATACCGCGGCGCATGGATGGAGTGGAACCTCGGCTTAGTAGATATGGCAGTGCCCCTATCGCCCGACGAGATGCTCAAGAAGCGTCACGCCATCTACCGCCACCTATCGCAGAAGGATATCGTGCCATTCCCCGGCAGCGATACCCGCGAGTTCTGGCAGCGTGCCGAGGAGCGCACGCAGAATACCGCAAAGCTATACGACAAGCTCGGCATGGCGGAGTATCAAGCAATAGAGGTATTCGTCAAGATGTTTTAGGCACGATGACAGAGGAAAAGCAGTTTCATAAAATATAAAAACAGATGAGAGTTATTATCAAAGATAGACCAGCAGAGGTGGCCGAGTGGGCTGCACGATATATCGTCAACGAAATTAACGCCAAGGCGGCACGCACCGATACGCCATTTGTAATAGGCTTACCTACGGGCTCGACACCACTCGATACCTACCGCGAGCTTATACGCCTACATAAGGCTGGCGAGGTGTCGTTCAAGAATGTCATAACATTCAACATGGATGAGTATGTAGGCCTTGCTGAAGATCACCCCGAGAGCTACCACTCGTTTATGTGGACTAACTTCTTCTCGCACGTCGACATCAACCCCGCTAATGTTCATATCCTCAATGGCAACGCCGCAGATCTCGTGGCAGAGTGTGAGGCATACGAGGCGGCTATCGTCGCAGCGGGCGGCATCGACCTCTTTATGGGTGGCGTAGGTGAAGATGGCCATATAGCCTTCAATGAGCCATTCTCGTCGTTGCAGTCGCGCACACGCATCAAGACCCTTACACAAGATACCATCGCCGTGAACTCGCGCTTCTTCGGCGGCGACATCTCGAAGGTACCTACACAGGCGCTCACCGTGGGCGTGGCGACGATACTCTCGGCACGCAAGGTGATGATACTTGCCACAGGCCCCAAGAAGGCACGCGCACTGCGCCACGCCATCGAGGGCAGCTACAACCATCAGTGGACACTCTCGGCATTACAGACGCACCCTGCGGGCATCATCGTATGCGACGACCGCGCTGCCGAGGAGCTTAAGGTGGTGACATATCGCTACTTCAAGGATATCGAAAGAGAGTAACAGGAGTATGAGTATGCTTGGCAAGATACGAAGATTTCTTACGGGAGGGTTTGCAATATGCAAGTTGCGCATAACCCCATGGCGTCTACGCTTCTGGCGTGTGCGTACACTAAACTCAAAGCCCGACATCGATAGCAAGTTATAACAAAGTGGAAGCTACCTATTGTGTGGACTCTTGCTTTATGCCCAATATAAGCAAAGCCTATCAATGGATAAAATAATATAATTAAAAACCTATTGCAGATAGAAAAATTTCGCTTATCTTTGCATCAGGAACAAGAAAATAAACCAAAAACCTAATAAAAGATTACGACTATGAAAGATTTGAAAGGAACCAAGACAGAGAAGAACTTGTGGGAGGCATTTGCTGGTGAGTCACAGGCTCGTAACAAGTACACATACTTTGCATCAAAGGCAAAGAAGGATGGCTATGTTCAGATAGCAAAGATATTCGAGGAGACAGCGGCTAACGAGAAGGAGCACGCCGAGATATGGTTTAAGCTTCTCAACGGCATCGGCTCGACTGCCGAGAACCTTAAGTCTGCAGCCGAGGGTGAGAACTACGAGTGGACAGACATGTACGCTCAGATGGCTAAGGATGCTCGCGAGGAGGGCTTCGACCACATCGCATTCCTCTTCGAGCAGGTTGGTAAGATCGAGAAGGAGCACGAGGAGCGCTACCGCAAGCTCTTGGCAAATGTTGAGGGTGGCCTCGTATTCTCACGCGACGGCGATATGATCTGGCAGTGCTCAAACTGCGGTCACATCCACGTTGGCCAAAAGGCTCCCGAGGTATGCCCCGTATGTGTTCACCCACAGGCATACTTCCAGATCAAGGCCGAGAACTATTAGTAGAACCAACCTATACAGACCTATTTACAAAGAGGCTGACCGAGAAGTCCGTAAGGATTTGAGGTCAGCCTCAATTGCATATAGTTGTGAGCATAGATAGTGCTTGCAGACTATATCGAGCCGTAGCAACGAAGAGGAGCTGAAGAATCCTGGTGATAATATGACGCTCTTACACTCTGGAAGATCTTTCGCTTCGCTCAAGATGATGCAGAGAAAATAGAATTATAACCAGACATTGTCTGCGCCCGACAAATGGTGCTACGCATGATTAAAATTATGTAGCTCCGCTCCCGCCCGACATCTCCCACTGCTAATTGCACACTGCTAATTACTCTTTGCAATTGAAGTAAAAAAGATAGGTGTCTTAACTCGAAAGCCAAGACACCTATAAGGTGATAGTGTAATCTATGTTATGTGTTCGCCACCTCTACGAGAAGTTGCCACGCGCCACATTGTCGGGAGCGGCCATCTCCATCTCGTTCTGCATGGCTATCATCTCGACGATATCATCGGCACGCTCGGCACCACCTATGGCAACAACCATGTTCCACTGAATCTGTATCTGAACAATGCCATTCATCAGCGAGAGCGTTCCCATCACCCTATTCTCGGGCGCGAGGACCACTACGCCATCAACATCGGTATACTCCGCAAAGAACTGTGTTGCGATGACCACATCGTGCATCGTAGGCACCGTGCGCACAACGATATTTTGCGACTGGCACCCCATTGTCACAAAGCGCTCAACAAGGGGCATGAGGTTTGCGTCGATAAACTCCTCGAAGCCGCGGACGATGATTACACCAAACTTCATGTTTGCCGCCGACATACTTACCGTGTCGCCTATGTTCAGCTGCTGTTGGCTCATAATGTCGGTTGACAGATGGTACTACTACCAGATATACTTATCGTAGTTCAAAGGTAGGCCATAGTATGTACCGGCATCCTCCAACTCGGGATACTTCTCAACGATAGCCTCGAAGCACTTAACAGCAGCCTCATTGTTGCCCATGTTGATATAGAGGCGACCCAACTTCTCATTGAAATATACGAATGTGTGCATATCGTCGCTGGCAGCAAGAGCATTGTTGAACTCGGTGATGGCCAACTCATTATTGCCACGCTCAACAGCGATATCGCCACGGATACCATAAGCCATAGCATTTACCATTGCGCCGAGGCCACCATTGTTGAAGTTAGCGAACTTGTTGATGTACTTCTCTGCAGCATCGAGGTCGCCATCCTGGAGGCAACGAGCAGCAGCCAAGTAGTTAGCAAAGTTGACAGCGTCTGTGCCCTCGAACTCCGAATTGTCAGCGAGTGCCATAGCATCGGCCTCACCAAGAAGGACATCACGAGCCGCTACCTCGGACTTAGAGATGCGCTCCTGCTCCTCGCTATCCTTAAAGCTCTTGTACACAAGGTAGCCACCAACACCGATAGCCACAACTACCAAGGCCCAAAGAAGAGCCTTACCATACTTCTCGAATAGAACCTCTAACTTACCCTTTGCGTTGACAACAACATCTGTCTCGGGCGTGTTAACCTTTTTTGTCATAGTTAATTATGTTTTTAATTATTATATTTCGCGATACTCAATACGCTATTCAACCTACAAATGTACAACAAAAAGTTTGAATTATAAAACATATTCACTAAAAAATAAGCACATCGCAATATTTTGTTGCAAACAACAGAAAAAAAGGCTATCTTCGCGGTGATATCATAAACTTTTAGACGCGCACAACACCATGCAATAGGCTATGATTCTCGACACACTATCAATAATAAACTTCAAGAACATTCGCGATGAGCGCCTTGAGCTTTCGTCGGGAATCAACTGCTTTGTGGGTGACAACGGAGCTGGCAAGACTAATATACTCGATGCCATACACTACTTAGCACTCGCCAAGTCGATGTATAGCATCACCGATGCGCAGGGCATAACACACGGTGAGGAGTTCTTCATGTTAGATGGTGCGTTTCATAGCGACGACAAACGCCCCGACCAGGTGGTATGCTCATACTCGCGCCGCACGGGCAAGATGCTCAAATACAACGGCAAGGAGTACGACAAACTATCGGAACATGTGGGTCGCGTACCTATTGTGATGGTAGCGCCCTCGGACACAGCGCTCATCAGCGACTCGGCAGAGGAGCGTCGCCGCTACCTCAACAGGCTTATATCGCAGATGGACCGTTCGTATCTTACGGCACTTGTCAAGTACAACACCGCCTTGCAGGAGCGTAACACACTGCTAAAGTGCAACCCCACCGAGGAGATACTGCGCATCTACGACTCTATGTTGGCAGCCTCGGCAGATATAATATACAACCACCGAAGCGACATCGTTGCACGCATGCAACCACTTGTTGCACAATATTATGCCGCACTATCCGAAGATCGCGAGAGCGTGGGCATGGAGTACCGCTCGGAGTTGCAGCGTGCGCCACTTGAGGAGCTACTGCTCGCCTCACGACAAAAGGACTTCGTGAACGAACACACGACAACGGGCATACACCGCGATGAGGTGATACTAACCATCGGCGAGCATCCCTTGCGCAAGTATGGTTCGCAGGGACAGCAGAAGTCGTTCCTTGTAGCCCTGAAGCTCGCCGAGTACACACTGCTTGCCGAGCATTGCAACGAGCGTCCCATACTGCTACTCGACGACCTCTTCGACAAGCTCGACATGCGACGCGTAGCACAGCTACTAAAGCTCGTTGGCGGCGACATCTTCGGGCAAATATTTATTACGGACTGCAACAAGCACCGTCTGCAAAGTACGCTCAACGAGGCTGGAGCAGAGTACAAGCTATTCAACATCCAAAACGGCACAGCAACGCTATGAGACGCACCAAGACACAACCCATAGGCGACATCCTTAAGGAGTTCTTCGAGCGCCCATTCATAGCCCGCAAGTTAGCCGAGGGGCACATGCCCGACTACTGGCGCGAGGTTGTGGGCGAGCGCATAGCCTCGTTCACACTCGAGGTGCAGTATGTTAATGGCGTAGTATATGTTCGCATGGCATCGAGTGCTGCGCGACAGGAGATATTCTATCGTCGCGACGAGCTTACCGAGCAACTAAACCAGCGTGCTGGACAACATATCGTAAACACAATCATAGTGCGGTAGACATCACGAATAGCATCGTCAAGTAGCGCAACAAACGCAGAAGAGGTCGACCATAACAGTCGACCTCTTCGCATATAGGTGAGTGTGTATTACCACTTAAGCTCAACCTCAACATCGTTTGTTGGGTCCCAAGCAAATGGCTCATGGAAGTTTCCATCCTCGCCTACCCATGTTACATAGATAAGGTGCTCATCCTTAGTACCATAGAAGAAGCTGTTGTATACTCCAGGAAGACCATCCTCGCTATATTCTACTAACTCATCGAACTCGATACGGCCATCACCATTAAGGTCCTCCATCTCTGTCCAAGTACGAGAATATCCATCCTCCGAGTACTCGCACTTGTGACCGCAGTCACGTCTACCATTATCGCAACCAGCTACGATATATGCGATAAGTTTCTCTGGAGTATTGATGTTAGTGCTGAAGTAGTCGCTAACAAGGTTCTCTGGGTGGTCAACCATAGAGTAAGCTACGTAGCCCTTCTGAGGCTTAGTATACCACGAGATATTAAAGAACTCGCCATCAAATGTCTCGCCCATAATAATCTCTGGCTTACCCTCAGCCCAGTTAGGATCGGTACGCTTAACCATATTACCGATGTTGGCAATAGGCTCAAAGTAGCAAGTTGCGGGGTGCGAAGCTACGCCATTAGCATCGATAGCTACGCATACGAGCACATACTCAGTCTCGGTGTTAAGACCCTTGATGAAGATGTTGCCATCAACGAGGGCATCATCAGCCGTAGCGGTGTCATATACATTCGAAGCTGTTGGGTTCTGGATGATATACTCGCCAGCCTTCTTCGCTGTACCGCCATATACCTCCTTCCAATTGTTGTCATCAAGTGCACAGTAGATGTAGCGATAGCTTACAGCGCCATCGCACGATACAGCGATAAGAGTGTTGTCCACCTTATAGTCTACAAGCGTTAGAGCTACCTCAAGATCGTTGTACTCGAAGCTCTTTGTGGTGTACTCCTGCTTGAATGGCTTACCAATCTTACCCTCGGCGTCAACAGCAACGGCGAAGAATGTTACCTTCTCGCCTGGCTCCTGACCCTGATACTTTGCCGATACTGAACTTGAAGTAAATGTCTCTACACCCTCCGAGAGGAGCATGTCGATGATGTAGCTATCATCGGGATATGCAGTAGCCATATACGAAGGCATAGCGTTGTAGATGATAGCGATGTGCTGACCATTAGAGTTAAGACTCATGTTGATAGACTTGTAGTCGATAGTAGGCTCATCTGCTACAATCTCAATAGCGCCACCCGGAGTGAAGTCCTGAGTGCTGAACGACCAGCTATATACATTATCCTCGAGGATTACGCGTGAGTCGTTCTTGGCGATATAGTACAATGTGTACTCAGTGCCGTAGTTGAGCTTCTGCGATGTACGCTCCATAAGCTCGAGAATAGAGCCAGAGAAGTTAACATCCTCGCGTGTAGCCGATAGGTAGTCATAATTCTCGGTGTAGTATGCTGCAAGCTCCGCTGCGTTGAACTCCGAAGACTCCACAAGGCCGAGCATATAAGGCTGTGAGCCCTTAACATCGAACGTAACGTTAACATCGAAGAACGAGGTCTCGGTTACAGCGAACTTCACTGAACTATGAGTGTACAACACGGTAGTGAGCTCGTTAGCATCAACATACAAGTCGCCATCCTCATTTGTGCGTGGTGCGATGTACCAGAATGTATACTGAACATCTGCCTCCAAAGCCTTTGTGCGCATCTCCTTATATGGAATAAACTCAATGAGCGACTCCATGAACGATACCTGGTATACATACTGCGAAGTACCACCACCAAGAACGGTTTGACAGCTCTTGAGCAAGGTTTCAGCATTATAGCTCTCTGTTGGAATAATACCACAAAGAATATAATTAGTGCCGTAGCCCACCTCGAGGTAGACACCATCATTAGTGAAGTAAGTGTTAGCTGGGTTAGTCGAGAGCTTGATGCTTGCGATAGCCGATGAGCCATTGTTGAAGACAACCATAAGCTTTGCTACGCCACTCTGCTTAGCCTCGCCCGATACGATATCCTCGTACTCTGGAGCTGCGAAGTTAAGAGTCATGCGGTCGTTCTTTGCATCGAACTCGACGTCGCACTCCCAACCCTTTGGTGTAGTTGTCATAAAGTCTGCTACGTCCTGCACCTCGATTGTGAAAGGCATCTCCGAGCCGTATGGCACGAACATCGAGTCGAAGGGCAATACGAGCTTACCATTCTGCATGCCAAGTTTCAAGGTAGAGCCATCAGCAAAGGTTATTGTGCAGTACAATGGGAGTGGGTTGCCCTCGCTGTCGGTCTGCCAGTCAGAGTAGGTTACGTCAATATCCTTGATGATGCTGTCGGCTGCCGACTGCTCATAGCCAGTCTTCACCCATGTAGCGCCACCATCGAACGACACCTCGATAGCGCCATCTACCACCTGAGTCTTAGGTGCTACGTCAGATACGGGCACCATCTTGCCGTTAACCATGATAGGCTGAGCATTGCCAAGGCCGTCGTACATAGCCCAGTAGAGCACACCACCCTCGGTGTATACGGTAACGAGGTTTGCGGGGACCTCATCTGCCTTTGGATATACCGAAATCTTGGTACCATCCGACAGAGTAATCTGCTTGCTGCCGTCAGCCTGCTGCTTAACGTCGGTAACGGTCACCTGACCATTAACAAGCTCCTTGATAGCATTGAGCTCCGACTCGATAGTTGCTCGCAAATCGGCAAGCTCCTGCTTGATGCCGTCGATCTCCTCCCATATTGCACCATCATCGTAGCACGATGTCGACGAGAGAGCAACAGCAGCCGCGGTAACCATAACGGTCACATGCGACTTGATGTTCATAAAAAATCGTTTCATAGTGTTTTTATTAAATTGTTTTTCCTTTGTTACGCTTAAATCACTGAAAGCCAATGTAACGACTGACCTACAAAGGTATGTATTTTTTTGCGATAACACACATCTTCCTCGATATTTTTTTACGCATCCACCCAAAGATGCCACCACACGCGATATTGGGACAAGGGCATTCAACAAAAAGAGATACCCACCATAGCTCACAATTTATCAAGCATGGTGGGTAACATAATGATGTAGGCATCTACGCAAGAGCCATCTATCGACGCTTGGGATTCTCGCTCTTCAGACGCGCTATCTCAGCCTTGGCCTTAGCCACAGCACTCTTGTGCTGCTCTACAATGGCCTTTGTACGAGCCTTGGCAGCGGCCACCTCCTGCTTGCGGCGAGCACGCTCTTGCTTATAGCGATGCTTAACGCCGTCACGCTTCTCACGAGCCATCTCAACGCGTCTCTTCTGCGCCTCGACAACGCTCTTATACTCCTCATTAGCGTCATTAAACTCATCGCGCACATCGGCAACGCGATCATTTGCAGCATCAACAATTCGACGCTCCTCGTTACGAGCATCCTCGACAGCCTTCTTCTGCTCCGACACAGCCCTATCGTATGCCATCTCGGCAGCTGTAAGCTCGCTGCGTGGGTCCTGCGCCGACAGCGTACCCACAGCCATCACAAATACAACAGCTAAAAATAATCTCTTCATACCCGACTATAGTTTAAGGTTCGTTTCCACAAATGTAGTCTTTTTTTTTCAAAATACAAAAAATGGGGCATCACAATATCGTAGTGACACCCCAATTGTATATATGCGTACACCTATCGGCTGAACTCAATAACGCGAACCGAGAGTGGCGCAACCGTCAAACCATCCATCGTTACGCTCTCGCCAGTGATGACATCACGACCCACACCAAGCGTCGCGGTAATCTCCTTGTAGCGTGTCCATGGCACAACCTTATCACTATTGCTGTTGTTAATGTAGACAAATACAACATCCTTATCGTCATAGCGGAAGAAGGCGTATGTATTATCGCGGTCGATAAAATGCAGGGTCTTGCCCGTATGGATTACCTCCTTCGTCTTACGCCAGTTCATAAGGTGGCGCGTATAGTCGAAGAGCTCCTTGGCATCACCCTCGCGCTGCTCGGCATCGAAGAGATTTACCGCATCGCCCTCCCAACCACCAGGGAAGTCTACGCGCAAGGTAGGATGACCCTTTGAGCGATCCGTAGAGCGGAACATAAGCTCGTCGCCATACAACATCTGTGGCATACCGCGCATCGTACACAACAGCGTATGCACAATCTTCATGCGACGCACATCACCCTCGCACACATCGGCAATACGGTCGGTATCGTGGTTAGCGGCCATAATCATCATATTCTGCATGTCATGGTATACGAAGTCGTGCGACACAACATCGTAGATGCGCGTCATACCCTGACCCCAACCAGCATTACCGCTCTCGGTCATAGCCATACGCATAGCATCATGCAATGGGAAGTCCATGATAGACTTAAGGTTCGAGTTGAAGCCATCCTTATTGTAGTTACCACCCTGCCAATATGCCAACTGTGGGATAGACGATGTCCACACCTCACCCACAATATTGAAGTTGGGGTACTCCGTCATAACAGCCTTACACCACTCGCTCATAGGCATCTTCTCGTTATAGGGGTAGGTATCTACGCGGAAGCCATCCAAGCCCGAATACTCAATCCACCATATAGCCCACTGCTGGAAGTAGCGCAGGAGGTATGGGTTGTCGAGGTTCATATCGGCCATCGTACGGTCAAACCAGCCGCTCTCCATCTGATAGAGGTCTGCCGATGAGGCATTGTAGTCCATGTTCGTCGAGAATGTCCAGTTCGACTGCGTGTAGCTATCCCACTGGTGTGTCCAATCCTCGAAGGGCTGATCATCATACCACCAGTGTGTTGTCGAGCTATGGTTAGGAACGATATCCATGATAACCTTCAAGCCTCGCTTGTGGCACTCCTCGACATATTTACAATATAGTTCGTTAGTACCATAGCGGGGATCAATCATATAGTAGTCGCTGCATGAGTAACCATGATACGAAGCACCATTCTCATTGTCGAGCAGTAGCGGTGTTGACCATATAGCCGTAGCACCAAGGTCGGCGATATAGTCGAGGTGGTCGATCATACCCTGAAGGTCACCGCCATGGCGACGACCAGGGTTCGAGCGCTGCACCTTCTCGACGGTATCATCCGTAGAGTCGTTATCGGGATTACCATTAGCGAAGCGGTCGGGCATGATGAGGTAGACGAAGTCGGCAGTAGTGAAGCTCTCACGCTCGCATGAACCCTCCTTACGCTCGGCAATGGTATACTTTACATCATACTTACGGCGGCCATCACTGAAGCGCAATGTGTAGTCATCGGCAACAGCATCATCCGCGATTGCCACATCCACAAATAGGTAGTTAGGGCTATCGGCCTTATGCACTGCCGCGACCTCCACACCCTGACCCTCGGGAAGTATTGTAACGTCGTATGTCGAGACACCCTCACCATTAATCATCAACTGCAAGGGGGTAGACATACCCACCCACCATGATAGTGGCTCAACGTGCTCAATCTTTAGTTTAGGCTTGGCGGCTGTCGATGTACCCACAAGGGCAAAGATAGCGACAGCCATCATCAAAAATCTCTTCATATCTCTTTTCTACTTAATTAATATCTGGTAGTGCCATGGTGCGATATCGCGCTCAACATGCGAGTCAAGCACTACCCTCTCACCACTCATAGCATCGTGGTATGTCCCAGCGTATATGCCTGTGTTAAAGTCGGCATGAATAACGTATGGCGACAGGTTGACGATGGCCACCACACGGCTACCCTCTACCTCGCGCACGAAGGTCATGATGCAATCCTTGGCGTTATTCTCAATTTCGATCATCTCGCCACCACGCTCGCCCGCTGCCAACGCTGCACAGCGATGCTTCATAGCTGTAAGACGACGATAGAGCTCCGTAGTGCGATTCTCGCTATATGCAGCCTCGGGTATGGCATCGCGCTCAAAGAAGTCGAACGAGTGGTCATAGCCCACCTCCTGACCCGTATAAATCAGTGGCATCGTCGAGGGCATAAGGAAGGTCATCACACTCATCACCTCAAGGGCAGCACCAAAGCGCGACTGCTCCGAGCCACTCCACGAATTCTCATCGTGGTTCGAGGTGAAGCTCATACGCATAGCCTCCTTCGGGTAACGAGCGCGTTCTGCATGGATAGCGTTACGCATATCCCACACACGTCGTGCCCCCTTGGCTATATCACACATGATATGGTGAATGTTCCACTGATAGCTCATATTGAAGGCATCATCGAAGAGGTTATCCTCCTCGGCCTCGGCCAACATGAATATATCGCTCTTTATGCTATGTAACTCGCACGACACCTCCTGCCAAAACTCTATGGGCACAAGCATCGCCATATCACAACGGAAGCCATCGACACCAAACTCCTCAACCCAGTAGCGCATGGCATCAATCTGGCCACGCCACACATCGTGGTTGGCATAGTTCAATTTAGCCGTATCGGTCCAGTCCCAAGGTACCTTAGCCACCCCTTGCTCATCACGCTCATACCAGTCGGCAGGGCGCTCCGTAATCCAACGGGCATCACGAGCTGTATGGTTTGCCACCCAGTCGAGGAGCACACGCATACCCAACGCATGTGCAGCATCAATAAAGCAATGCAGGTCATCAGCGGTACCGAACTCGGGGTTTACGGCCGTATAGTCTTGTATCGAGTAGTAGGAGCCGAGCGAGCCTTTACGTCCCTCGACGCCTATGGGGTATATGGGCATAAGCCATATAGCGTCAATACCTACCGAGCGCAAGAATGGTAGACGCTCCGCAGCGGCACGCAACGTACCCTCCGCCGTAAACTGGCGAATGTTCATCTCATAGAGTACCGCAGAGTAGCTCCATTCGGGATTTTTATACATAATCGCACTTAAAAAGGCGTGGCGCACCCATAGGGATGCACCACACTACCTATTGTATACTACTTCGCAAGAAGCATATAGCCCCAAGCACCCAACTCAACGACGTCGCCAGCCTTGAAGCTCTTAGCCTCGCCACACAAGCACACGTAGTCACCAGCAGCAGCCTCGGTGATAGTAACCGTTGTAGGCTCTGCCGAGAAGTTGAACATACACAACACCTTGTTATCCTCCTTCTCGCGAGTGAATGCCAACACATTATCCGAAACACCCTCGACAAATACCGCAGGTGCTACGTTCTCACCAGCAGCAAGTGCCTTATTGTTGTGGCGCAGTGCGCAGAGACCCTTATAGAAGTCGCGGTACTCCTTGCCATACTCCAAGTCAACGAGCTCCTTAATAGAGTCCTTCTCGAAGAACTGAAGACGACGGTTGAGACCAATCTCCTGACCTGTGTAGATGAGTGGCTGACCCTTAGGCATCACGAAAGTGAGTGCTGCAAATGTCTTATGAGCATCGCCCATACGCTCAAACTCGGTACCTGCCCATGAGTTCTCGTCGTGGTTCGAGGTGAACATAAGACGCATAGCAGGAGCAGGATACTTCTCGTCGTCACGCTCCATATACTCCTTAAGATCCTTAACATACTTCGCATCCGTCTTGATAGTGCCATCGCCAGCTACATTCTTGGTTTCGCTACCACCTTTGGCCATAGCATTGAAGATGTGGTGAAGTTCCCAAGCGTAGGTAGCCTCAAAGCCTGCTTCGTGCAACCAAGTTTCTTCGCCTTCGGCCAAGAGATAAACGTCGGGGTTGATTTTGCGTACTTCTTCCCAAGCGCCCTTCCAAAAGTCGCCGGGGACATTCATAGCAACATCACAACGATAACCATCGACACCTTTCTCAATCCAGAATTTCAAGGCATCAACCATTGCAGCGCGCATATCCTCGTTTTGGTAGTTGAGTTTTGCGATGTCTGTCCAATCGTACTCAACAATAGGCAGACCGGTATTCTCATCCATAACGTACCAATCTTTTTTGCCTTCTTTCCACCAGTTGGCATCGCGCGATGTGTGGTTGGCTACCCAGTCGATGATAACTTTCAAACCCAAGTCGTGTGCAGTTGCGAGGAAGTGATCGAAATCTTCCATTGTACCAAACTCGGGGTTGATTGCTTTGTAGTCGATGATAGAGTAGTATGAGCCAAGTGTGCCCTTACGACCATCTACACCGATGGGGCTGATGGGCATAAGCC
>JAFVSV010000056.1 GCA_017503575.1 Alistipes sp.
CTCTCTCTCCTGCCTCTCTCTTCTCTGCCCCCCCCCTTTATAATTCGAAGCGGGATTTGTTCGGGAATCGTTTTTCGAGACTTCTGATGAGTACTTCTTGACGCTCCTTGAATCGTGTATCGCTCATCTGCACATCGTTGATACAAACTAAGCGGCGCTTGGGGTTGGCTATTGTGCGCTCTATCATGCCTTTTGTTACAAAGCCTACTGATAGGTGACTCTTCTCTTGGCGTTTGTTGATAACCTTGCCCTTGAGATACATGTAGTCGATAAAGAGGTATTGAGTGATATTCTCTGCCGAGCGTACTCGTGATAGGGATCTCAATATCTGTGGCTTTAGCTTCTCGTATACCTCTTCGCACTGGCTACGCAACATAGGTGCGCATATATGCTGTGGACGCAGGAAACGGCACGCATTCTTCATGCCGAGGGCCTGGCGTGCCAGACGGTCGGAGTTACGGCATATCTTCTTGAACATGTTGCCAGCTATGAAGTGCTTGCTAAGACCGATGATGCCTTTGCCATCCTTGAAGAACTCCTCGGCCTTGCATGGTCCGATAGGGAAGATGTCGTCGTTGAAGTAAAGATACTCCTCGTCGAGCCCCTCGATGCGGTGTAGGTGCATCTCTATGGGGTTGCTGTTGAATGTAGGTAGACACTCTGCGGGGATGATATCCTTGTGAAGCACCACATTTACCACATCACGGTTTAGCCATGCTGGCACCTGGCTCTCGCGAGCCACCACAAGGTGTACCTTGCGGATGAATGGCATGTTGACCTCGATGCCACGCATGAGATAGCGTAGGGTACCCCAGTCACGGAAGCGCTTAACCTCGATAGGTGCGCTCACATAACGCTCGTAATCCCTCTGCCACTCAGGGTCTTGACCATTCACATATGTGATGACTATATCCATTTCTGTTGTGGTACTTCTTTTTAATCGTGCAAAGATAGTAAAAAAAATGTAAAAGCAATAGATAAGCGTCTATATTTCGCCATTTTTCACTCTTTCTCTAAGCCTCTCCTGCTTCTCGGGTGTGTGACGCCATCTGTTGTGCGACCATAGCCATAACTCTGGGGCCTCGCGTATCATATCCTCGAGTGCCTTGGCATAGCGGCGTGTAATCTCATGTGGCTCAATATTTTCGTGACCGTCGTATAGCTCGTCGAAGCGTATGTCGTATCGTCCTGCGGCGATACGCTTGACGTAGACGAAGTATACGGGTAGCGAGTACTTCATGGCTATACGCTCACCGCCATCTACGAATGCCGTAGGCTGGCCAAAGAAGTCGTACCATACGGTGTCCACGGTGAGCAGTGGGCTCTGGTCAGATACGAGACCGAGGGTGATGTTTCTGCCTTGACCGCGGTGCTTCATATAGTAGCGTATGGTCTCACGCATTGGTACCTGCGCAATCATAGGCGAGAAGTTGCGCAGACGACGGTAGAAGCACTCGAAGAGGTCGCTACGCATGGGGTGATATACGCCCATAAATGTCGACTCGGGATCCTGCCATGTCCATAGCAGGTCGTACTCCCAGCAGCCGAAGTGCGAGGCAAGGGCTACCCAGTCCTTGCCTGCTATGCGCTCAAGGTGCTCCTTGCCGTTGCTCCAGGTTATGCACTTACCGTCGCGTTTGGGCGTCGCACCTGCAAGACATACCGTGTCGACGATAATCTCGGCAAGGGTGTGGTAGTAGCGACGCATAATGCGTTTACGCTCCTTAAGGGTGTATTCGGGGAAGCACAACGCGAGGTTCTTGAGTATCACCTTACGGCGGTAGCGCACAAGACGTAATATGCAGTATATGAATGGCATAAAGAGATAGAAGCGAAACCATCGTGGCGAGTAGTTCATCACGCGACATGTCGCCCATAGTAGCTCGAGGCCTATGCGTTGTAGTATGTTTAGCTTACTCTCTGGGTTGTTGCTATCCTTCATCGTTAGTGGCTATTAGCTATGCACATTACTATAATGCCGAGAAACTCGGTTTTAGTGTGCATACGTATTAATATTTGTCATTTTTACGCATCACCTCATCACTCTTTCATGGCGCTCGAGATGGAGCCTATGAGCGAGCTATGTATGATGCGGTAGTGTGGCGCATACGCCTCGTTATATCGCTTGCTGTGGTGCATGACGTAGTTGCCTGCGGCAATGTGTGAAGCTATCGCCGAGGAGTCGGCTGTGAAGCCCTCCATACGGCTTACGGTAGGGTAGCACGCCCTAACAATCTCGCTCCACTCCCTTTGCCATGTTGCGATGCTCGTAGTGTCGATGGTGATGCCCATCGCAGCACTTGCCATAAAGGCGTCGGTAAGCTCGTCTGCCGTTATTACGCCGTCGCGTATGGCGCGTAGGTCTACGCGAATGTAGTCGCCACGCCAGCCACATGGCTCATAGTAACACTCCGCCACGCCCTCGGCTGTGGATGCCTCTCGGGTGATATACTCGCGTACCTGCTCTCGCGACGATAGCATGTGGGCTACGCCAAAGCGGTCTTGGAACATCGTCTTGTATATGTCCTGGAGTGTTGCAGCTGGGTAGCGCCCGAGGAGTGTCGTGACGCTACGCTGCATGGCTATTCAGTCGATGCTTACAAGCTCATACTTCTTGGAACCCAAGCCTATCGACTCGGCATAGTCGACGATATGTGTGCCGTGGCGATCCTTGATACGCTCCAACAATGGGCCGTTGTCGTTACCCTCCTCGGGGGTGATGTTGAAGACTATATCAAGGCATGCCTGGTCGAGAGCTACGGGGTCTGTCGAGGCGAGGATGCCCACATCCTTGAGTAGTGGGTCAGCAGGGTGAGCGTCGCAGTCGCAGTCTATCGACATGTTGTTCATGACGTTGATATATACAATGTTACCCTCGCCAAAGTATTCGTGTACAGATTGAGCTGCCGCCGCCATTGACTCGAGGAATCCTATCTGGTCGTCAACATGTCCCCACATCTCGTCGGGGTTCTCGGTGATACCAACAGAGTGGATGTATGCCTTGCCGTTGCGTGATGCCACGCCGATAGATTGGTTCTTAAGCACACCACCGAAGCCACCCATGGCGTGACCCTTGAAGTGTGCAAGGTTGATCATGTAGTCGTAGTTCTCGATATTCTTACCTACGAGGTTATATTTGAGGTGAGTGGTATCCTGCACGGGAATCTTTATCTCGCCCTCGGTGTCCATGATGTCGACATCGGCAATCTCGAAGAAGCCGTGCTCGCGAGCCGCCTTGAGGTGCTCCTCGGATGAGAAGCGACGACCGCGGTAGGCGGTGTTGCACTCGACGATGGTGCCATCTACCGACTGCACAAGTAGACCTATAAGCTCGGGCTTAAGGTAGTTCTTGCCGCCAGGCTCGCCTGTCGATATCTTAACTGCTACCTTGCCGTGTGCTGGTACGCCCAACGCGTCGTAGACGCTCTTGAGACCCTCGGGCGATATGTCCGTGGTCATATATACCTTTGGGAGCACAGCCTTCTGCTCTACCTTCTGCTCTACCTTCTGCTCTACCTTCTGCTCTACCTTCTGCTCTACCTTCTGCTCTACCTTCTGCTCTACCTTCTGCTCGGCGCCCTGTGTCTGCTCCTCGTTGTTGTTTCTCTTTCGTAGCTCACTGCCACAGCCTACGATAAGTGCTGCCATGGCAACCATTGTAATAACCCTCTTCATATTTTTATGTGTTGTAAGGTCTTGAATTGCAAGTTGTTATATGCGCTCTTCGTCGCTCCATGCAGAGTAGGGGTGCTCGCGGAGGTGTGAGTTATAGTAGCGTTTGATACCCGTCACTTCGCGGCCTATCCAGTCGGGCAGTGCTACCTCCTCGTCGGCAGATGACAGCTCCACCTCGGCTATGACCAACCCTTGGTTGTCGCCATAGAACTCGTCAACCTCAAAGGTGTGACCCGCGTACTCGATGAGGTGGCGGCGCTTATCTATGAGTGCCCCTTCGGCGAGGGTGAGTAGCTCCATGGCCTCGCTCGGCTCTATTTCGTGCTCCCACTCGAAGCGCGATAGTCCACCGTCACGCGATGGGCCCTTAATGGTGAGCCATGCTCTGTCGTCGCTGATGCGAATACGCACGGTGCGTCGTCCCGAGGCTATGTAGCCCTGTGTCATGCGCATAGAGCTATGGGCGAGGTGTTTATACTCGCCCACAACCATATACTTGCGCTCTATCTCCTGCATACTACTCCTCGGGGGCAAACATAGGATCCCACGATGGAAGCATGATTGGCTTCTGCTCGAGGAGCTTGAGGGTCTCGGCAGGGAAGTACTTTTTGTTTACCACCACGCGGAACATATACTCCTCGAACCACTCGTCGGTCATTATAAGGTTACCCTTCCAGCCAGCAGCAGGGCCCCAGCTATTCTCGACCATCCACTTCTTGGCGTTGCCCTCCTCGTCGAGGTCTACGGCGATGAGTGTCATGGCGTGTGACGAGCCACTGGCGAAGGTGCGCACGCGCTCCTCCTTATTCATTGGGAACTCTACGCCCATAAGCGACTCGTAGTCGAAGTTGTTGATATCGAGCGTACCCTTCTTTGAGAGTAGGAATTTACCCACGTCGCATGAGAAGTACATAGCCTTGTTATCCTTGATAGATGCTATGGCAAGAGCCTTAACCTCGTCGATGGGGAGGTTGAGATATACCCAGTTGTCGCCGTCGTATACATGGCGGTCGTACTCAATCTCGTATACCTTGTAGTACTCGCGCGATGGGTCGTTCATGACCATCACAAAGTCATTCTCGAGGTCGAGGTCACCGAAGTAGGCCTTGTAGAATGACTGTGGGGTGTACTTCTCTGTGCTGATGACATTACCCTCCTTGTCGCGCATCGTCCACTCGAACTCTGTTGGAGGCACGCCATAGGCGCGTACGAGCATCGAGTATATCTCCTGAAGCATCTCAGTCTTTACGGCTATTGTGCCACGGCGATCCTTCATCGTGCGTAGCTTTAGACCATACTCGCGAAGCTTCGTCTTGATGAGTGTAGATATTGCCGAGGTGTTGTTCGACTGGTAGTTCTCGGGCATTATCTCGGCGGGCACTACGCCATACTTCATGATGAGGTTCGATACACCCGTAAACTGACCGCCATCGCTCAATGGGTTCTTGAAGAGCCACTCCACCTGTCGGTCATCCATGGGTAGATGCTTGGTGTCTATTACAGCCTGAAGGAAGAGGTTGCACTTCTCAAGCTGGTCGTAGAAGAAGAGGTAGTTCTGCGAGAACTCCATCTCGGCGAGGTTCTGCTCCTCGATCATCTGTGCGCGAAGCACGTTGAGACCTGTGAAGAGCCAGCAACGTCCCGACTGCTGCTGGTCGGTGATACCCTTGGTCTTTACGCGGTGCGAGAAGTTGGTATCTATCATTGCGAGGTTGTCGGCATTTGTCGCCAACTCCGATACAGGGTTGAGGGCGAGGGCGTTGCGTGCTGCCTTCTCCTCGGCCGAGGCGGTGTAGCCTTGACGTATCTCCTGCATCATTGCCTCGGTGATGCCGCCCTTGTCCTGCTGGGCGCTCAGTGTGCCCACGCTCATAAGTGCGAGGGCAAGTGTGATAACTCTCTTCATAGTATGCTTGTGTTTAATTGTTGGTACATTGATATTTATCACACAAATATAGATATTTTATATCTAAAATGCAATAGCTCGCCCCTGTTTTGTTTGCAGGTGGGCGAGCTACTACCTCTCTTTCTTGGCTCTTCTTCTTATGAGAATAATACGAAGAGTGCTACGATGACGTGTATGATGCCGATGATGATACATAGTGGACCGAAGGCGTCAGTGAACTTGGTCTTGCTGAAGCCTGCGACGACCACTGCGGAGATTGCAGCGAAGATTGCCGTGTCGATTGCTGCGAGTACAAGCCATATAAGAATTGAAAAAAATAGTTCTGGATTCTTCTTCGAGAATTGCATCACTGAGAATGCTGCCCATGCTGATTTGCTCATAATATTAGTAGTTTTTTTGGGTTAATAATTTGTTTGTTTGTCTACGACTCTCATGTCGCTTCTCGATGATATAGAGGTGTGAGGTAGAGCAAATCTATCAACTGGGCAAAATAAATTGTTTTTAGAGAGTTACGAGGGTTTTAGACCTGTTTCAAAAGATATATATGCAGGCCCCACATCTATATGGAAGAGAGGGCGCTGTCCGCGACAACGCCCTCTCTAAACTTTCATCCATGCTATTTACTATTGCTACTCGATGTGCTGCCTTACAGCGCCATGAGCATCAGTAGCTGTGCCGAGAGCACACGTAAGAACATAACCACAGGGTATACCGTAGCGTAGCCTACTGCTGGCATGTCGTTACCCGAGGTGGTGTTGGCGAAGCCCAAGGCTGGAGGGTCGGTCATAGCACCCGACATAAGACCCATCATCGTATAGTAGTTTACCTTGAACTTAAGGCGTGCAATGGTGCCCACGATGAGTAGTGGCAGCATGGTGATAATAACACCGTAGCCCACCCACTTATATCCGCCATCGGCGATGGCATCCACAAAGCCGTCACCCGCCTCAATGCCCACTGCGGCGAGGAACATAGCAAGACCTATCTCGCGGAGCATTAGGTTGGCACTCATCGTCGTGTATGTCACCATCTTGAAGTGAGGACCATAGCGACCCAAGAGTATGGCGATGATAAGAGGGCCACCTGCCAAGCCGAGCTTTACGGGCTGTGGTATCTCCATAAGAGGCAGTGAGCCGAGGAGCACACCGAGGGTTATACCTATAAATATAGGCAATAGGTTGGGGTGGTCGAGCTTCTTGAGCGAGTTGCCCAGTACCTTCTCTGCCTGTGCCACAGCGGCCTCGGGACCCACGACCATCACCTTATCACCCACCTGGAGTTCCATGCCCTGATAAGGTATAAGGTCTACGCCTGCACGGTGCACGCGTGTGATGTTAATACCGTAGCGTGTTCGTAGGCGTAAGTCCGAGAACTTCTTGCCGTTTATCTCCTCGCGGGTGATGAGTATTCGGCGCGATACGAGGGGTGTCGACTGCATGGCTGTTGCGCCCCACTCGTCGGCACTCATCTCGATAGGCTCGCCGAAGAAGGCGAGTATAGCCTCGCGGTCCTCCTCGGTGCAGATGATACGCAAGCGGTCGCCTATGGTGAGTGTAGAGTTACCATCGGCCATAACAATTTCGCCATCGCTGTGCATCAGACGCGATATTACGAACTGTCGGTTGATGAGCGTATGTGCATGGGCTATGGTTTTGCCCTCGAGCATCTTATTGGTGAACTCCACCGAGTAGCGGTGGGGGAGATGTGTCTCGTCGCTCATGGCACGCAGACCCTCGTCCTCCTTCTTGAAGTCTACGCGGAGCATCGAGCGTAGGATAATCATCGAGAGGATGATGCCTATAACGCCCAAGGGGTATGCTACGGCGTAGCCCAACGATATGGTATCGTCAACAGCACCGCCATTGGCGTCGCTAAATGCCTGCTGTGCAGCACCGAGACCTGGAGTGTTGGTGACAGCGCCCGACATGACGCCCACCATCGTAGGTAGTGGCTCGCCCGAGATGAGGTGTATGACGTATGTCGTCACCACGCCGAGGAGTATTATGAGCGCCGCCAAGGCTATGAGCTTCAGACCACCACTCTTGAGTGACGAGAAGAAGCCAGGGCCCACCTGCAAGCCGATAAAAAATACAAAGAGTATGAGGCCAAACTCCTTGATGAAGTGCAGTGTGTGGGGGTCCATGCTGACGCCGAAGTGTCCTGCGGCGATACCCGTAAATAGTATCCACGTTACGCCAAACGAGATACCTTTAATCTTAATTCTGCTCAACGCAATACCCGACGCGATGACCGCTGCAAGCACAAATACGGTGTGTGCTATCGTTGGCCCATTCTCGCCAAGTACGACATCCTTAAACCATTCCATTAGTCGATATGATGATAGTTGGGTTAGTAATATTCTCTCTATTCAGCGGCAAAGGTAGTCTAATATTCCATATTAAAAAATTATTTGGTATAATTTGCTACAAAATAGGCGATTTTGAGTTCGTGAAGTTGGGTGGTGGGCTGTTGGGTAGTGTGGGGCGTTGCGCTTGGGCGGGTGCAACCTTACAGAGAGTCCAAAAAAATGATGGAGGCGTCATAAATTTCTTACTGACACCTCCCTGATATCTCCCTGTTCTCTTTATTCTCTGTTCTCTGCTCTCTCTCTCTCTCTC